>CAZDIU010000050.1:0-23317 GCA_964505535.1 uncultured Desulfobacterales bacterium
CCGGATGTTCCCGGAAAAAGGGCAGTCGTTTTTTTGAAGTTGTCAGAAGTTACTCCTCAGGCTCAAAATCACCTTTTCTTGCGCCGCAGACCGGGCATTCCCAGGAATCAGGCAGATCCTCAAAAGCTGTTCCCGGATTCACGCCATTGTCCGGATCTCCCTGTGCGGGATCATACACATAGCCGCAGATGGAACATACGTATTTCTTCACAGTATTTCTCCTTTTCCGTTGTCTGTTATCAGTTTTCAGTTGCCAAATCACCTTGCGCAGCCTTTGCAGAAAAACAGGAACTTATCCCTTTTCACCGTCATTCCGGCGAAAGCCGGAATCCAGTAATATCAATTCTCCATTGATCTGAAACACAATTTTTTCGGAACAACCGGATTTTTCAAAAAAAATCCGGTTGTTTTAAATACACGAAAACTACTTTTTGCCTGCTTATAAGTATCTTTTCAATGGGGAATCGGTATAAACCAAACTTCTTCTGGATACCGATATTCATCGGTATGACATTGGTGCGTAACATAAGTTGCCAGTGCAATATGCAAAGGGTGACGCTTGTTATACTGTTTCAATAAAGGCTTTTACTTTCTCTTCGATTTCATCCCGCACTTTCCGCATGAAATCCGCATCTTTTCCTGCGGGATCAGGCAAATCCCAGTCTGTTTTCTGCGCACCCGGCACAAAGGGACATGCCTCGCCGCAGCCCATTGTGACAATGAACTGGGGATTGCCGTGTGTTATGGCATTGTCAATGGATTGGGGGATGCGGAATTCCATGTCAATGCCTTTTTCTGCCATGACCTCTTTCATGAGCGGATTGATCTGTGCTGCGGGTTCACTGCCGCCCACGACCACATCCAGCCGGTCTCCGGCCAGGTGCTGGGCAAAGGCTCCGGCCATCTGGCTGCGGCACGCGTTTTCCCTGCACGCGAACAGGGCTTTTTTCCGGTTCAGGAAAGGCGCAAGCAGTTTGCCGACCGCTTCCTTCACATCCTGCCGGACAGTGGGATGTCTTTCCATATCTCCTTTGTGTTCGATCTGCCAGTAATACAGACTGCCCTCATACGTTGCGCCAACTGCATCAAAAAAGTATTTGGCTGTCAGATCAATGCCCAAAAAGAGATTTTTCCCTTTGGTGGCTCCCAGGGAAAGAATGAATCCCCGGCGCATGTTCCGCCCCGGATCCGTCAGGTTCAGACGGTATTTGCGCGCCCACAGGGTCTGGCTCCGGTCAATAAGTGCCTTCAACTGGGCTGTCACATTGTAGAAAAAAACAGGGGACGCGGGAACCACCGCATCTGCCCTGCGGAGCAGGGAATAGATTTCCGGGTCCATGTCATCTTTGATGGGACACAGCCCTTTTTTCTCGCAGGTGGTGAATTCCCTGCATGGCTCAATATGCTTTCTGCATACATCCACGATATGGGTTTCCGCGCCGAGTTTCTCTGCCTCTTCCATGAAAAGATTCAGCAGAAATTCCGTGTTTCCCTTTTTGCGGGGACTGCCCTGCAATCCAAGTACAAACATGGCCAATATCCTTATTTTTTGTGACAGGCACTGCAGGATGTGGGGCCGGTTTTCACGCCCTCTTTTTTCTTTTCCTTATGACAGGCAATGCACTCGTTCATCACCTGTTTGGCCTTCAGTTTGCTTTCGGCTTTCATTTTGACAATGATGCCGGGTTCCTGTGGAAACAGGTCATGGCAGAGTTTGCAGTCGCCCAGCACCGTCTGATGCTCCAGATGGGGAAAGGCTATATCTCCCATATTGGCACCGTTTATTACTATTTTCTCTGCCCCTTTGTTCTGCTCAGCAATGGCAAAAACAGCGATGCAAAGAACGCCAAATGCAATGAGGAAAATCTTTTTTTTGTTCATTTCCTTTCCGCTCCTTTGATGTTGATTGTTTTGCAAAAAACCCTGAGGGTTTCCAAAACCCTCAGGGTTTTACCGGTAAAAATATTAATACGCCTCTTCCAAATCCTCTTTGCTGACTTTTCCGCTGAACAGACTGTAGGCCCATGTCTGGTAGGCAATTACAACCGGAACAAAAATCAGGGCAACCACAAGCATGATCTTCAGGGTCAGGGGACTCGAGGAGGAATTGAAGGCCGTGAGACTGTAAGCCGCATCAATTCTGGACGGAAACACGGTCGGGAACAGACCGATGATGCCGAAAAAGGTGCAGCAGACAATGGCCAGCGAAGAGGAAAACCAGGCCGTGAAATATGCCTTTTTCATCAGAAACACTTTGGTCTGCACAAAGGCAGCCACATTCACGATGATCAGCAGGAACAGCACGGGCTTGGCATAATAGTTGTCATACAGGCGGGTTTCATATTTGGTGGCAATGAGGAAAATGACTGCCACTGCCAGCATGATCCACCACACACCGTTGGCAAAGCGGGAAGCTCTTTCCTGCAGTTGGCCTTCGGTTCTGATGCTCAGCCACAGTGCACCGTGTTCCAGAAAGAGAAACAGGAACAGCAATCCGCCCAGCACCCCGTATCCGTTGAGCAGACCCAGAAGGGTTCCGTGATACCCATGTGCGTCAATGGGAAAACCCCGGAAGATATTGGCAAAGGCCACACCAAAAAGAAAGGCCGGAGCCGCACTGCCGATGAAAATGCACATATCCCATACGCCGCGCCAGTTGTCATTGTGCACCTTGGAACGGAATTCCATTGCCACTCCGCGCAGGATCAGGGCAAACAGAATGAGCATCAAAGCCGCATACAGGGAAGAAAACATGGTGGCATACAGAACAGGAAAGGCCGCAAATGTGACACCGCCTGCTGCAATCAGCCATACCTCGTTGCCATCCCACAGCGGCCCCATCGCGCTGATCATGATCCGTTTCTCTTTGTCTGTTTTTCCCATAAAGGGAAGAAGAGTGCCGATGCCGAAATCAAATCCCTCTGTCATGAAAAAAACAGCCCAGAGCAGGCCCCAGAGGAAAAACCAGGTAATCTGCAGTTCCATAATGTCACCTCCCCTTATATCTCTGCCGGATTGGCGGTTTGAGGTCCTTTGGCTGCATTTTGGGCAATAAGCCAGAATCCCACTGCTCCAAGCAGTCCGTAAACCAGAATGAACGCGGCCAGGGATATGCCCACCTGGGAAGCAGCAATGGGAGATGCGGCATCAGAGGTTCTCATGAGTTTGTAAACAATCCAGGGCTGACGTCCCACTTCCGCCACCACCCATCCCGCGAGATTTGCGATATAGGGCAGGGGAAGGGAAAAGAGCATGGCTTTCAGGAAAACAGGACTGTCGGCCACACGTTTTCGCAGCATCCAGCCAATGGCCGTAATCAGGATGAACCAGGTTCCCAGAGCCACCATCAGACGGAAAGACCCAAAGGTAATCAGCACAGGAGGACGGTCTTCTTTGGGAAAATCCCTGAGTCCCCTGACCTCACCGTTGAAATCCCCTGTCACCAGAAGGCTGAGCATTCCTGGAATTTCTATCATTTCCAGAATATTGCGCTCATTTTTCTCATCCGGAATCACCAGCAGATAAAAGGGAACATTGGTTTTGGTTTCCCAGTGGGCTTCCATGGCTGCCAGTTTTTCCGGCTGCACTTCTCCCACATGGGAGCCGTGAAAATCGCCAATCACGGCAACAAACAGGGAAGCTGCAAGACCGAAGGGCAGGGCAGTTTTAAGGGAACGGGTGAAAAAATCCACATTCTGTTTTTTCAGAAGATGCCACGCGCTGATGCCCATAACGAAAAAAGCGGCCAGAACAAACGCGCCGCTTACCACATGAAAAAACTCCAGCCAGGCAAAACCGTTGGTGATGACTGCTGTGAAGTCAGACAGCTCTGCCCTGCCGTTGCGGATGTCAAAACCCACCGGATGCTGCATCCATCCGTTGGCTATCAGAATCCAGATGGCTGACAGATTGGAAGCCGCAGCAATCAGCCACATGCACGCGGCATGGGCTTTTTTGGACAGTTTTTTCCAGCCGAACACCCAAACGCCGATCAGGGTGGATTCTAGGAAAAAGGAGGTGGTGGCCTCAATGGCCAGCAAAGAACCGAAAATATCGCACACATACTCGGAATATTTGGACCAGTTGGTTCCAAACTGAAATTCCAGCGTAATTCCGGTGACAACGCCCAGGGCAAAATTGATCAGAAACAGTTTGCCCCAGAACTTGGTCATGCGCAGCCAGGTTTCATCCCCTGTCCGGACATACTGGGTTTCCATGTACGCGACAAGCACGGACAGTCCCAGCGTCAGCGGAACAAACAGAAAATGGAACATGGTGGCCGCGGCAAACTGCAGGCGTGAAAGCAGCACAACATCCATAATCTCTCCTTAATGATGAAAGGTAAGGGTTATTTATAAAAAAGATTCCGTCCTCCGGAATCCTGTGACCGGAAAACAGACAGTGCGCGGCTGAATGTTTCTCCCATCATACACAAAAGAGACCGGAACCCGCAGGAGAAAATTCCCGCAGTTTCCGGTCTCCGCAGAACAGCGTTTTTTTCACAGATTAAATTCAGGTGGTTCCTTCCAGTCTGCACTGGGTGAAATCAATGTCTTTGCCGCATTTGGCACATTTATGGGATCTGTTGAATTCATCGGAAAAAATTTCCTTTGCTTCTCCGCATTCAGGACATTTGCAGGAAAAGGATTTCAGACTTCTGAAATCTTCAAAACCGGGACAATGCTGAGGTGTGTTTGCCATTGGTATCCTCCTTTATTGAACGGTTAAAAAAAACAGGATCATTCCTGCTGCCATCCTATTTGGCAAGTTTTTTCGCGATTTCCTTTCCATAGGACTGTGCCATCTGAATTCCTCCGCCCAAAGACGCGGATTTGAGCATCAGGGCATCCCCGACCATATCCATTTTGAAAATGTTTTTCATGGTGTCAAAGATACGGCCCGGAGCTTCTCCGCTCCAGCCGTATGCCCCGAACGCGCCTCCGACCTTTCCTTCCAGACCGGCTTTTTCCGCCATGAAGAGCATGGTTTTCATTTTGTCCATCATCTCACCATGATAGGTGGCTGAACCGAAAACCAGCGCATCATAGCCCTGCAGATCGGTTTCCTTTTTGATTTCCCTGACATCCACCACAGCGGCTTCCATCCCGGAAATCCGGATACCCTCACCGATCAGTTGTGCGATTTTCTCTGTTTCTTTGGTTCTGGAAGCATACACAATCAGGACCTTTGGCATTCTCTCTCCTTATTTGATCCGTTTGTCAATCCCTTCTTTGGAACAGTCCGGAGTGTAGCAGGTGTTGTTGACAAATTCACACTTCTGCCTGCACGACGGACATTCCGCGGGAGGAGCCTGCGCCTCCAGAGTGTATCCGCATTTCTGACATTTCCAGCTTGTCATGAATATCCCCTTTTCAGTTGTCAATTATCAGTTGTCAGTTACCAGTGTTCAGGTTTCAGTTTTCACTGTTCACTGGTAACTGTTCACTGACTATGCTTTCCAAAAACCGTGAATATTGCAGTATTCTCTGGCTGTTATCTGAGCAGCTTCCACCTTGAACACAGCTTCGGGTTTGTCTCCGGGCTTGAGGAACTGCCGGTAGGTCTTCCCGTCCGCAATGATTTCAATCCACTGGATATAGTGCTTTTCTTCCATGGGATGGGCCACAGATCCCACTTTCACCTTCACGCCCCCGTCAATTTTTTCGATGACCGGAACATGTTTTTCCTTGGCAGCATCCACTGTGTTTTCGACCATCAGTTTCATGGGTTTGCCACAGCAGACCAGTTCACCGGCTCCGCCAACGAGCACCTCAACAATATTGCCGCATGTCTCACATTTGTAAACCTGCAGTCTTTCTGCCATTCCTTGCTCCTTTCCGTGTTTTCAGGGTTGTGGGGTTATGATGTTGACAACAATACAGAATGAATTAGGGACGCCGCAGCCGAGATAATGGGAGAAAGTCATAAAAATTGAAGAAAACTGTGACTGTCTCCTGAAAAAACGGTACGGCAGTCAGATTTTTTAATATATATTCATTTCATGAATTTTTCAAGTTTTTATGATAAATGCTCTTTTATTCGTGTATTTTCAAATAATTATCATGGATCAGGCAGCATTTTCATCTGTTTTTCCGGTTATTTCCCAAAATCATTGCTTTTCCGCCGTATGAAAATTATATTTTCAGATATGCCCGCAGAACGCGGGAACAGGCACAACCATTTTTTTGAAACGGAGGAATATCATGGGCAATCGCTTTCGCACTGCGATTCTTTTGGGACTGATGACCGTTTTTGTCATGATCATCGGGCAGATGATCGGCGGCAGAGGGGGCATGTTCATGGCGCTGATTTTTGCCGCAGGCATGAATTTTTTCAGTTACTGGTTTTCAGACAAAATTGTGCTGAAAATGTACAATGCCCGTGAGATCAGCCGGCATGAAGGGCCGGAACTGTATGACATGGTGCAGACCCTTGCAGACCGGGCAGGGCTTCCCATGCCCAAAGTCTGCATCATTCCTCAGGAAACGCCCAACGCGTTTGCCACGGGCAGAAATCCGGAAAATGCGGTGGTGGCTGTTACCGAGGGAATTCTCCGTCTCATGGATCGCTCTGAAATCATGGGGGTGCTGGCCCATGAACTGGCCCATGTGAAAAACCGGGACATTCTCATCGGTTCCATTGCAGCCACCATGGCCGGGGCCATTATGATGCTGGCTGACATGGCCCGATGGTCTGCCATGTTTGGCGGTTTTGGCAGGGATCGCGAGAATGGCGGAATGGGGATTTTCGGCGCTGTCCTGATGTCAATGATTGCACCCCTTGCGGCCATGCTGATCCAGATGGGCATTTCCCGATCCAGGGAATATCTGGCGGATGAAACAGGCGCGCGGTTTTCGGGAAATCCGGAAGGACTGGCCAGTGCTCTGGAAAAGCTGGGGACATATTCCCGCAGTCTGCCCATGAGCAATGCCAGACCGGAAACCGCGCATATGTTCATCGTAAATCCCCTGTCCGGCAGAAGTCTGATGAGTCTGTTTTCCACCCATCCGCCTTTGGAAGAGCGGATTGCGCGACTGCGGGGCCAAAGGGGTTCAGGAAACAGAGGAGTCAAAGACAGAAAAACAGCACAGAGAGAAAATATATGGGATCGGCTGGGGTCCCGGTCGTAATTCCCTGATGACAGGCCGGGGTCAGGCTTTTAATGTGAATTAAACGTCAGATTCCGCCAGGATTTGACAATTTTTGGTTCTTCAATCTGTTTTGCGGAAACACCGGATTCCGGCTTTCGCCGGAATGACGTCATGACTGCGAAAGCAGGCATCCGGAAAAATTTTCCGCAAAAATCCTTGAAGAACCCAATTTTTTAAAACTTGTCAAATCTTATGGAAAAGAACCGGAGGGCAAAATCGCTTTTTGCCCTCCGGTTCTTCTGTTCAGAGTGTTTCTGTCAGTTCCTTTATCTTTGAAAGGGGCAGGGGAGTGAATTTCCCTGCATCCGGAGGCAGGGAAATGCCCTGGGAACGCAGCCAGTTGGCACGGGTGACAACGGCAGCGCCTGTCAGCAGATTCATGGCCACCGTCACGGTCTGGCGGTTTTCCGGTTTTTCCAGAAAGCTGCCTCTGGTCCACTCATTAAAGGCTCCGATGGCCGGGCCGCACCATATCTGATAGTCCATGCGCCGCGCAGGATCGCCAGAAATGGCCCATCGGGAAGACTGGCCCAGATAGGAACGGAAGACCAGCGCCATTTTGTGCTTTGGATCTTTTTCAGCCCGGACATTCTGCCGGGGATCCCGTCTTTCGAAAAATGCTCTGGTTCCTGTCCAGGCCTCCTCAAAACTGCTTTGAAAAAAATCCCGTTCCAAAATCTGGCGCTGGGCTGTGGGAATATCTTCATACCGATCATGGCGGTTATACAGGTCGTGAAGTTTGGCTGCGCGCAGCGGAAACATGGTTCCCCTTTTGAGCACCTGCACTTTTACCCCCATTTCAAACATGTCTGCTGCCGGAGCCATAATCACATCTGCCTGCCTGGCTTCCGCGAGCATCTGGCGCACAGCCTCGGATGTACCGGCTTCGATGCAGGCCTGATTCACTGAACCGGTGACCAGATAGGCCGCACCCATGGCAAAAGCCGCTGCTGCGGATTCGGGTGTGGCAATTCCGCCGCCCAGTCCCACACAGGGAATTCTTGTGTACCTGTATTTTTCGGCCAACCTGTCCCGCAGCGCCAGCATGGTGGGAAACAGAGTCAGTGCAGGCCGGTTGTCTGTATGGCCGCCGGAATCAGCCTCCGCGGTCAGGTCTTCAGCCATGGGAATAAAACGGGCCAGATCCGCTTCCTGCTCCGTGATCATTCGTTTTTCAAGCAGTTGCCGCAGCAGTTTTTCCGGCGGTGGGGAAAGGAATTTTTCTGCCACCTCCTCCCGTGAAACTTTTCCTATCAGTTTGTTGGGACAGACAATGTTCCCCTGCTGATCCCGGTGAATGCCTTTGATCCGGTAAAGCACCACCGGCAGGGTAAGCCCCAGATAAGCGGACGCACTGACAATGCGCACCCGGTTTTTCAGATACAGATCAACGGTCGCTGCCTCGTGATCCGGATCATTGGGACTGTGGATCAGGTTGAATCCGAAAGGAATTTTCCCCAGACGTCTGTGCAGTTCATGGATGGCCTTTTCAATGGCCGCCGGGGAAAGCCCGGCTGCTCCGAAAAAACCGATCATCCCGGCCCGGCCTGCGGCCTCTGTCATTTCCACCGATGTGATGCCGTTTGCCATGGCATCCGCCACATAGGGAAAACGGAGAGCAAAATTTTTTTTGAAAACCGGATCGCCCAGATCCTCCGGATGAAGCGGCGGACAGTATGCGCACAGCAGCAGCCTCTCCTTTTCCGGAGGCCGCTGTCCGCCCATGATGACGGTTCCGCTCTGCGCGACCGCGAGTTCGCTGCCCTGCCGCAGCAAATAT
The DNA here is from genome assembly GCA_964505535.1 of uncultured Desulfobacterales bacterium. Taxonomy (GTDB): domain Bacteria; phylum Desulfobacterota; class Desulfobacteria; order Desulfobacterales; family Desulfococcaceae; genus JAABRU01. The sequence goes on from CAZDIU010000050.1 coordinate 8,932, forward strand.
ACGGGATGTCTGAGGCGGAGAATTGCTTCATGAACTGCCTGGGGACCGCTTTCCGGCATATTGCCCTCCGGCTTCCACCAGCCTGTAATCCTGTCTGTGGTATTGTGTGATGAGTCCAATATTCTCTGTTCCAGGAAATTTAATATGTTAATATTGTGGATAATCAAACATTTTTCAGCGCGGGGCGGAACAGCCTGCTGAGACCGGTTCCCTGCCGGATGCAGAAAAAGGCAAACCGGCAGGGCCCAAACATGCCAATCATTCTGATTCTGAAAACCGCTGAAAATTCAGATTCCCGTCATATACCAGTCTCACTGAGATTTTGCAATACAGAGTATGATTGTTATAGGATTTTTTATATCCGCCTGAATATGTATCAGAAATATCTTTACCGGGCAAAGAGGCCCGAATGAAAAAACCGGGGGAAGTCAGAAAATCCCCCCTGAATCCGAGAGTATCTCTCCGGAGTCTGATACGAAAGAGTCAGAAAAATATCTGCTGTTTTTACATAACAGTTGCAAAGTGAATCTGAATCTGTTTTAATGTTTTTGCCGGTTTTCGGAAACCGGCCTCCCCATTCTGCTGATGGAGGCCAACTCTCTGTAAAGACAACTTTCCCACGCGGATTTGTGAAATCCTTTTCTGAAGATCCGCATTCCGATCCGGCCTGCATCTGCCATGACTCTCCGCCAGCGGATTGTCATGATGCACACTCAGGTTTGATTATGCGGGGTTAACCCCAAAGGACACAAAGCCTGTGCTCCCCACTCTGTTCTCTGGCGGGAAACAGAAAAAATGCTGAAGGGCTGCAGATGTGGGATCTGTTTGTCTGAGGGAATATCATATGCCTGCTGTGCGGGCTTTCCCCCGGCAGGAAAGGAGGATGAAATGTCAGGATTTATCCGTATGCTGTCTGTATCCATCCTGGTATGGATGCATGTCTTTCCGGCAACCGCGGCTGAGGACGATCCGCTTGCGATGATTATTGATGCAAAGGGGGATGTTGCGTATTCACCCAACGGGCACACATGGAAACCCGTAAACCGGAACAAATTTCTCTTTGAGGGATGGCGGGTGAAAACCGGAGAGGACAGTGTGTGCAAACTTCTGAAACACCGGTCTGAAACCATCGAGGTGCTGGCAGCGGGCACGGAAGTGGAACTGAATGCAGACCTTACCAAAGTGCTCAGCGGGAATATCTCTGATACCCGGCCGGCCAGAAGTTTCGGGGCTTTTCTCAAACGCCGTTTTGCCAGTGTTCAGAAATACACCGTGACACGCTCTCTGAAACCTGACAGGGATATCCGGCTGAAAACAGTCCGGGAAATCACGCTTTCAGAAGACTATCCGGATCTGGTCTGGGACAATCCCGGACCGGAGTACAGCTACCAGCTTTTTGTGGGCGGGAATGTGTTTGAGGTGCCGGGAACAGAAGGGGATATGGTGCGTTTCACTGTGCCCCGGCCGGTTCCGGGAGAAAACAGGTACTGTGTCAATCTGCTGTACAAAGGGGAAGTGCTGTATGCGCCCGAAGATCGCAACATCCTGAAATGGCTTTCGGGAGAGGAAAAAAAGGCATTTCATCAGGACCTGGCCCGGATTCTGGAGGTTGCCCCGGATAACGCATTTCTGCTGGGCGCTTTCATGGAGGAGAAAGGATTCAGGGTGGCGGCCATGGACTGTTACCGGAATTTTCTGGCCGCAAATCCTGATGCTGATGAAGTGAGACCTTTTCTTCTCAGGGTGCTTGGGGATCTGGAACTGGAAAAGCTGAAAAAAGCCGAAATGTCGCACATCCGGGAGCATCAGAAATAAAAAGGATTTTCAGAGAATGTGTTCAGCAGCATCTGTGTGAATCATGTTGAAAAGTGTCCTAAAAAAATACGATATTCTTTTTGTCCTCCTTCTGTTTTTTTTTTTCATCGCTTGCTGAATACCACGAAATTTTTTCCTTAGGGGAAGACCAGACACTTTTTTTCCGCCACGGAATCCGTTCTGTTTTCGGCAGGCGGGAGGATACAGCATTTCCGCTGGACAAAATTGCGATTGTCACCATAGATGACCGTTTTTTTGATGAATACGGAAAGTATCCCCTCAGAAGATCGGATTTGGCCAAAATCATCCTGAATATCAAGAAGCTGGGCGCAAAGGTCATCTGTGTGGATCTGTTTCTGGATCTCCCGGACGCATGCGGAGACGACAGGCATCTGGCCCAGGCTGTGGAACAAAGCCCGGTTCTGCTGGCCTCGCGGGCTGTTTTCGACAGTGCGGGCCGCTTTCAGGACATCCGTTATCCCATTCCTCTGCTCAGACGGGCGGAAAACAGCGGCTATGTCAACCTGACATCTCCGAGTTCCTCGCTCACTTTTCTGAGCCGTCTGCGCATCTGGCCGGAAATCACAGAACGGGAAGACGGATGGCCCATCGCGGTGCAGGCCGTGTCCGCGTATCTGGAAACCCGGCCTGCACTGAAAGACAGGGTTCTGCACATCGGCAGTCTTTCCATCCCTTTGGATCATTTCGGGGATATGTATATTGATTTCTCTCCCATTCCGGAGGATTACCGCTTCCTCTATCAGTATGCGGGAATCCCGGCTTCCGAATTTCTCAGCCTCTCCGGACTTGTTCCGGCTGAAATCACAGAACTGGGAATGTGGGTCAAAGACAAGATTGTGATCATCGGGGACACCACAGCCATTTCCCATGACTGGTTTGACACACCTGTGGGAATGATATACGGTGCGGAGATCATCGCAGATACCATCAGCACCCTGCTGCGCGAAGCCCCTTTGCGGCCTGCCCCGCTTTTTGCAGAAATTCTTCTTTCCGTTTTTTTTCTCTGTGCAATTGTTTTATGCACTTATCAAATCAGAACCCTTCCGGTGCAGATCCTTGCGGCCTTTTTCCTGTTTGGCGGATTTGTTTTGTTCTGCATCCTGCTCTATGTGTATCAGGGCCTGGCAGTTTCCATGGGATACAATCTGACAGCAGGGATTTCCGGATATGTCATTCTCAGTTTTTCAGCCTATTCGCGGGAGAAAAAGCTTTACCGGCAGCAGAAACTGGAAAAGGAGCAGGCTGAAAGAAAGCGGCAGGCTGCCGAAGCTGCAAATCAGGCCAAAAGCACTTTCCTGGCCAATATGAGCCATGAACTCCGCACCCCGCTTCATGCCATCCTCGGTTTTGCCCAGATTGTGGGCAGAAGCCGGAATCTTTCGCAAAATGAGAGGGAGCATCTGCAGATCATTGCTGACAGCGGTGAACATCTGCTGGCCATTATCAATCAGATTCTTGATCTCTCCAAAGCGGAAGCCGGCCGCATGACTGTCAGTGAAAAGGATTTCGAGCTTCCGGAACTGCTGCGGGAAGTGGAAAACATGTTTCGGATAAAGGCCGCAGGCAAAGGGCTGCGGCTCATATTTGAGACTGCCCCGGAAATGCCGGTCCGGATTCGGACGGATCGGGTCAAGCTCCGGCAGATTCTCATCAATCTTGTGGACAATGCAGTCAAATTCACGGCAAAAGGCTCGGTATGGGTGAGAGCCGGACTTGCGGACACCGGAAGAGGCACTCCGCAGCAGGAAGAATCTGTGCGGACAATCCGCTTTGAGGTGGAGGATACCGGCCCGGGCATTGCGCCTGAAGAACGGGAAAGCCTTTTCAATGCCTTTGTGCAGACTGAAACCGGCCGCAAATCCCAGGAAGGCTCAGGACTGGGACTGGCCATCAGCCGGCAGTTTGCAAAACTCCTGGGCGGCGATATGACACTGATCAGTCCCTGCCGGGCAGCAGATGATGACAAAGCCGGGAACAAAGGATTTGGAGTTTTGTTCAGCTTTCATCTCCGGGTCGGACTGCCCGATATTTTGGAAAAAGACATTTTGGAGAAAAAGGGGAAAAAACCGGAAGACCGTATCGGGGAAGCGGTTCCTCCCGGCATCTCCGCAGAATCTGCGAAAAACATGCCGGATCCCGGAAAAGTTGCAAATCTTCCCAAAGAGATGTCGGCAGAACTGCGGCAGGCCATACATGAACTGGATGATGACAGGATCAGCAGACTTATTGAAGAAATCCGGCATGATGATCCCGTGCTCTCCGAATTCCTGCGTTTACTGGTTCGTGAATTCAGATATGAAGAACTTCTCGGAATACTTCCGAAAGTCTGAAATCTGCACCTGCTCCGGCCGAGAAGGTTTCTGCCGGGACAGAAACAGCACTGAAGGATCTTTGCAAAACACTGTGTCTTGACAGCCAAAAAACGGCCGCAACGGCACACAAAGAAACTGCATTTGTCAAACAGGTCTTACTGCAGCCCGGAGATAAATATGATGCCCAGATTGTCAGAAACTCTCAGAAACGCTGTCCTGTTTTTTCTTTGCCCATTCTCTGCTCGGCCTGCCTTTGCTGCGGATGTGCTGACACTGTCTCCGGGTATGGCTTTTGCAATTTTTCTGCCTGCCGGAGGGCTTCTTGTTTTTCTGACAGGATATGTGATCATTCTTCGGAAAAAACTGCGTTCTGCGGAAACACACAACGATCTGCATCCGAAGGAAAAATCCGCAGCGCCAGTGCCGGATACCGATCCGGATATGGCAACACCTGATATTCTTTCCGATATTTCCCATGAACTGCGCCCCCCCCTGATCGGAATCGCCTGCATTGCAGACACCCTGCTTACGGGCGCGGCAGGGCAGCTCAATCCGGAACTCAGAAAACAACTCATTGTCATTGCAGGAAGCTGCCGCAGACTTTCCCGGATGGTGAAAAACATTCTGAAGTTTACCCGTCTGAAACACGGAACCATTGAACTGAATCCCAAACCCATCCGCATACAGCAGTTGGCTGACATTGTCATCACCTTTTCCCATCCCGTTGTTTCCGGAAAACCTGTAAAACTCATCAATGCAATTGATCCGGAAATTCCGCCAGTTCATGCGGATGAGGATCGCCTGCAGCAGATTCTCTGCAATCTTGTGGGCAGTGCCATCCGTTTCACTGATGAGGGGAAAGTGGAAATTTCCTGTCAAATCCTCAGTCCGGATGAAATTGCGGTACGGATTTCTGATACCGGAAGGGGCCCCGGCAGTCCGGAGAAAATTTTCAGTGCGGCAGAACCGGATTTCCGGGAACCCGGAGATTTTTCCGGCACAGCAGGCATCAGTCTTTCCCTTGCCCGCAACCTGGTGGAAATGCACGGCGGCAGGATATGGGCCGAATCCAGGGAAGGCGGTGGAACGGTTTTCTGTTTTACCCTTCCGGTTTCCCATGAAATTCCCAATGCTGAAATTCCCTGGATCAATGAGATCGTCCCATGTATCCGGGATGCGGATTCACCGGAAAAAAAGAGAGATTTTTCCATTGCTGAACCGGATAAACGGGGCACAGAAAAAAATGCACGGATTCTGGTGGTGGATGATGATCCGGTTCATCTGGATGTGGTGGTCAATTTTCTGACTGCTCAGCATTATGAGGTGCTGACAGCCAGAGATGGAAACGAGACGCTCGACTTCCTGCAAAAAGAGGAAAGACCGGATCTGATTCTGCTGGATGTGATCATGCCCGGAAAATCGGGATTCGAGGTTTGCCGGGAAATTCGGGAAAAATATTCGCCCAGTGAGATGCCTGTCATCATGCTCACAGCCAAAAACCGGGTGGCCGATCTGGTCAGGGGGTTTGAATCCGGGGCCAATGACTATCTGAGCAAACCCGTATCCCACCGGGAACTGATTTCACGGGTCAGGACCCATATTCATCTCAATTTTTCAGACAGGGCGCTGCGGGAAAGTGAAAGAAAATACCGTGAAATATTTGAAAATGTCTTTGATTTCTGGTTCAGTCATGATCTGGAGGGAAATATCATTGAAAGCAACCTGCCCTTCAAACAGGGCTGGGGATATGAAAATGCGGATGTCACCCGCATGAACATTAAGGAAATGCTGGCTCCCCGCTATGCCGACAGGTTTGGGGTGTATATGGACAGAATTCTGCATGACGGCAAATGCGGAGGGATCACCTGCTGCCTTACCCGTGAGGGAGAGGAGCGGATGCTGGATTTTCGGGCCGCTCTCATCCGTGATGAAAAGGGACAGTCTCTCAGTGTCCGGGGAACGGCCAGGGATGTGACCGAACGGATTCAGTTTGAAAAGGAAAAGGCCGAACTGGAAAAACAAATCCGCCAGTCCCAGAAAATGCAGGCCATCGGAACACTGGCCGGTGGGATTGCCCATGATTTCAACAATATTCTTTTTCCCATCATCGGTTACACCGAAATGGTTCTGGAGAGAATGGCAGGCGATGATCCCTCCCGCAATGATCTGGAGGAGGTTCTCCGGGCTGCCAACCGCGCAGCGGATATGGTCCGTCAGATTCTTTCCTTTGCCCGTCAGACCGAGGAGGAATGGAAACCCATGCAGCTTCACCCGGTCATCAAAGAGGCCCTGAAACTTCTCAAGGCTTCTCTCCCGGCCACCATTGAAATCCGCGCTGATATTCCGGCCGGAACCGACTGCGTTCTGGCTGATCCCAGCCAGATTCATCAGGTTGTCATGAATCTGTGCACCAATGCCTATCATGCCATGCGGGAAAAAGGCGGTGTGCTGACCGTGGCTCTGGACAGCCTGAATATTGATGCGAAAAATGCGGTTCCGGTTCATGATATGACACCCGGCCCCTGGTTCCGGCTCACAGTCAGTGATACGGGATGCGGAATGTCCCCGGAAGTGATGGAACGGATATTTGATCCCTATTTCACAACCCGTCCCATGGGTGAGGGAACCGGCATGGGACTGGCTGTGGTGCACCGGATCGTCAGCAATCTGCGGGGTCATATCACGGTATCCAGTACCGAAGGGGAGGGAAGTGTTTTTCAGATATGGCTGCCCCGTCTCGAAGCTGAAACCCGAGAATCCGAACCTGAGGCAGAACCGGAGCCTGCGCGCGGAAACGAGCGGATTCTGGTGGTGGATGATGAACAGCAGATTGTGGACATGATACGCAGGATGCTTGACGGCATGGGCTATGATGTCACGGTGCGGTACAGCAGCCCGGACGCGCTGGAGGCTTTCCGGGTCAATCCGGACAGATTTGATCTGGTCATAACGGATCAGACCATGCCCAATCTTACCGGCGCGGAGTTCTGCAGGGAACTGATGAAAATACGGCCTGATGTGCGAATCATTCTGTGTACGGGGTTCAGCGATCTGATTTCCCGGAAAAAGGCTTTTGATCTGGGCATCCGGGGTTTTCTGATGAAACCTGTGGAGAAAAAGGATCTGATCCGGACCATCCGGGAGGTGCTGGACGGGAAAACCGGGCCGGAAAGCGGAGAATATCCGGAATAGTCATCAATGCTGTCTGTTTTCCAAACCGGGAGACAATCTGCTGATGAAATCCGGAACCCCTGAGGGTCTGTATAAAAATAACTTGCTGCAACCCCTGAGGGTTTGGGACGAAAAAATTGTACAGGTTATTTTTTTACAAACCCTCAGGGTTTGGAACAGTTTATTTTAATACAGATCATAAGGAAAATGTCAGGAGGAAACAATTCATGATCATCCCTTTTTTGCAGGGATTCGGAATCAGTGCGGGACTGATTATCGCCATTGGTGCGCAGAACGCATTTGTGCTGTCCCAGAGCGTCCGGCGCAATCATCATATGGTCATAGCCCTGATTTGCAGTCTGTGCGATGCCACCCTGATAGCGGTCGGCATTGCGGGAGTGGGAACCCTGGTGGCTTCACAGCCCTTTCTCATGCAGGTTGCCGCATGGGGCGGAGCCGCATTTCTGTTCTGGTACGGACTCGGCGCGTTCCGCTCAGCCCTGCGGGGCGGAAGACTTGAAGCTGATGCAGAAAGTGTATCCACTCTGCGTTCAGTCATCCTGGCCACTTTGGCTGTGACCCTGCTCAATCCCCATGTGTATCTGGATACCATTGTCCTGATGGGCAGTGTCAGCGGTCAGTTCGCGGGAACCGGCAGAATATGGTTCGGAATTGGCGCCATGACAGCGTCTTTTGTCTGGTTTTTTTCCCTGAGCCTGGGCGGGCAGATGCTCGCGCCTCTGTTTCAGAAACCACTGGCCTGGCGTGTGCTGGATGGGCTGGTCTGCGCCACCATGTGGGGCATTGCCTTTTCCCTGCTTATGGCAGATCATCCGGATGCGGTATGAAATCATATGTGCGTTTGCATTAATTGAGCGGGACGGACAGGTTGGAGAGAGAACTGTTTTGTTTTATTTGAAATTATTGATGGACACGGTTCCGTTTAAGTGGTAAGCCGAAAGTTTTCCGGTATTCAAGAACCGGATTTTTTTGAAAAATCAGGTTTTTCTGAGAAGGCTGTGCCAGCAAATTTATGCTGACTTGCTTATCTTTCTGCTGATCATAACCGGGCATCCGACTCTTCCCAACTCCCCCAAAAAATGAATGGGAACAGGGAAAAAATGAACAGAAAAGACAAAGAAATAAAAAATCTGTCAGAAATTATGGCGATTATTCATGGGGCAAAGGTCTGCCGTCTGGGCATTTCCGGGGAGGAGTATCCCTATGTGGTTCCGCTCTGTTTCGGATACAAAGACAACACCCTGTATTTTCATTCCGCAGACAGGGGAATGAAAATTGATCTGCTGAAAAAGAATCCAAAGGTCTGCTTTGAAATGGAGGCAGGATATGAACTGAAAATCCTGCCCAAAATATGCGGATGGGGAATGCACTATCAAAGTGTCATCGGATTCGGAGAAGCTGAATTTGTGGAATCCCCGGAGGAAAAACGCGGCTGCCTTGATATCATTGTACGCCATTATGATCCGGATGTCACACCGGATTATCCTGATACCGCATTGGAGCACACCACAGTCATAAAGGTGCATATCCGCAGCATGAGCGGCAAGAAATCGGGATAATCGTATCATTTCGGGATAGTGGGTCAAATCCGCCGGTTCAGAAATTCCCCTTCCCCGGCGGGAGGGGTCAGGGGAGGGGGAACTGCAGGATATCAATGATGTTTTCACCCTCCCCCGGCCCCTCCCTCAAGGGAGGGGAGACAGTTGTTTCTGCTTAATCAACGGATTTGACCCACTATCCATTTCGGCATAAACAGGGGGCTGATCTCTTTTCTGATGAGGATTAAGGGGGGATTTTCATATGGCTGTGCAAAAAATCCCCCTCCCCCTTTGCAAAAAGGGGATAAACAAACCTTAGGGATTTTCCAAAAAATAATCTGCCCATTGTAGGGGCGACCGGCCGGTCGCCCCTATAGATTCCCCATAAAAAACGGGTATTTTATTTCTTGGGAGTTCCCTTACTGCATCTCAAATCCCTTTGAAAGGTGGTCTTTCAGCGATCCGTCCGGTTCCTCGGTGATCACCAGGCATTCCACATTTTTGAGAGCATTGACCAGTTCCAGGCTTTTTTCCGCGCCCATGACCATCAGGGCTGTGGCCAGGCCGTCTGCAAAGGTGCAGGTGTCTGCAATCACGGACGCGCTCACCACATGGTTGGACACAGCGTAACCGGTGCGCGGGTCTATGACATGGGAATAGCGTTTGCCGTCCATCAGAAAAAAATTTCGGTAATCCCCGCTGGTGGCAAAACCTTTGTCCTGCAAATCCGATGTCCTGTAAACATCATCAAAGGCCGCATCTGTTTTGGGCCGGTTGATGCCAATGCGCCACTTTTTTCCATCCAGCCGCAGTCCGGACGCGTATATCTCTCCGCCGATTTCCACCAGAAAATCTTTGATCCCGCTTTCCGCAATCACCCTTGCCACCTGATCCACGCCATAGCCTTTGGCAATGGAGGCCAGATCCAGGGTCACACCCGGATCTGTTTTCCGCAGGGTGTTTGCTGAAATTTCGATCAGATGAAATCCGATATGCGGAAACAGGGCCTGGATTTCTTCGGATTCCGGCACCCTGTGTTTTTTCTCTTTTCGGCCAAATCCCCACAGATTGATCAGGGGATCAACAGTTCCGTCCCAGGCCCCTTCTGTCATGCTGTAGAGTTCTGCGGCCACCGTCATCACATTCATGAAATCCTGTGAAACCGGAAAACGGGTTTCCGTGTCGCTGATGCGGTTGAATCGGCTGATTTCACTGTCCGGATCAAAGGTGGACATGCTGCGGTTGATCTCTTTGAGCCGCTGCTTGATTTTTTCTTCCAGCTCCCCGGTGCGTTCGGATGTGACCACCTTGATGTGAAAGGCAGTCCCCATGGTTTTGCCTTCAATAAGAACTTCCTGTTTTTTGCTGCCGCATCCGGCCCCTAACGCGGTTAAGAGCGCAAGACAGACAATTCCTTTGCATATGCAGTGTTTTTTCATCGTTTCCCTTTTATTATGCGGATTGCTTGTACAGTTATGAGTTACGCAGTTGGATTTAACAGATTGATTTTTAAGGAAGCGAATGTTGCACTGCACAAAATTGGTTCATTAAAAATCAGATACCTGAAAAACCGGGAGAACTCCCATATAATCAAATTCCCTCTTTTTGAGGGAATCCGCGGGGGCGACCGGCCGGTCGCCCCTACGGTGGGGTGTTTGTTTTTTGGGAAATCCCCAAGTGCGCAAGTCCTGACAGTTTTAATATCTGCCATTCCCAAATCACGTTCTGAAAACTTATAGAAAATTTTCATCTGCTTTTCAAGAGTTATTACTTTATTCCCAGGAAAGAGAAAATGAAATAACTGATGCTGCGCCGCCTTTCAAAAATCAGCAACTTGCTGTATCCACCGTCATTCCGGCTCAAGCCGGAATCCAGTTGCTGCAGCCTGTTCCGGATACCGGCTTTCGCCGGTGTGACGATGATGGCGTAACATCAGTGAAATAACTGTTCAGAGTGACTGTCATGGAGGTGATTCCAGGGTGACTGTCATGGAGGTGGATTCTGACTGAACCTTCGGAATCTTCTGTCATACGCGGCCTGAAAGCCGGAACCGGACTGAAACTTTTGCACCCGCAGATTTTTTATATCAGCCTCATTATTGCTTGCATTTGCATTTATAATAAGATAGAGATCGGTTTGTCATTTCATCCCGAAAACAAAGCGGAACCCATTAACCTTCAGCAGAGGGAAGATTCTGTTTTATCCTCTTTTCCGGGATTGTTTTTCCTCTCCCTGTTTTCCCGGAAGAACAGAATATCGCTGTATGCTGAACAGACTGCCGGAGTGATGTCATGAAAAGAAAACCTGCTCTGTTTTTCCTGTTGTTGCTGCTTTCCTTTATTGCCCTGCCTGTCTGCGGTGAGAATTCCGGAAGAACGTATTATGATTTAGGGATTTTTGCCTATGAGGACGGCGAGTATGAAGATGCGCAGAAGAATTTTGAAAATGCGCTCCGTCAGGAGCCGGACAACCCGGATTACCGCCACTGGCTGGGCAGAACTCTGCTGAAAAGAGAGCGGTTTCCGGAAGCAAAGCAGCAGCTTGCCGCAGCCCTGAAACAGAAACCGGATTTGCCGGGTCTGAAATCCGATCTGGCGGCAACCCTGTACAAAATGTCCGATTATGCCGCGGCAGCCGATATTTTCACAGAAATTGCAGAAAAACGGCCTCCGGAACCCGGAGCCGATTTTTATGCAGGTCTGTGTTTTTTCAAACTGAATGCTTATGAAAAAGCCCTGGGGCATTTTTCCTCTGCATCGGAAAAAAATCCCGGACTTCGGGACAGTGCGGAATATTATGCCGGTATCTGCCATCTGAAAATGGGTGACAGGCAGAAAGCTGCTGAAAAGTTTGAATCTGTCAGGCAGAACAGCCGGTCAGAAACCCTGAAGGGCTATGCGGATCGCTGGCTGCAGGCTTTGGAAAAACAGCGCAAAGCAGACAAACCCTTCCGGGCCTGGCTGAAAATAGGATATGAGTATGACGACAATGTGCGGCTGGAACCTCTGGATGAGGATCTGTATGCGGATGAGGATGATTATCTGACAAAAGCCTATGCCTCTCTCAATTACAACTTTCTCTCCCGTGACAGATTCCGGGCAGGAGCCGGATACAGTCACTACCAGACCTGGCACAATGATCTGGATGAATATGACCTGATCGGCAGCATCTTCAACCTGAACGCAAAATACAATTTCTCACCATTCACACTGGGTCTCATGTATTCCCCCACCTATTACTGGCTGGATGAGGACAGTTTTCTCCTGCGTCATCAGTTCACACCGGAACTGACATGGCGCATGATGCAGAAACTTGCCACCCGCCTGGCCTACACTTACTGCCGGAACAAATATTTCGATAACAGCGAAAAAGACGGCCACAGCAATGAGGTTTCCCTGGATCTGTATTATCCGGTGGGAAAAAGCGGAAGCATTTTCGGCGGAATCGCTTATGAGGATGTTTCAGCCTCCCATCCGGATGAATATTACACCCAGTGGAAAAGCAGACTGGTTTTTTCTTTTGACACCTTCTGGGACATAAACGCAAACCTCACAGGCCGGTATTCGGACAAAAGATACGACAACGCGGATTCAGATTTCGGATTCCGGAGAAAAGGGAAAAAATACAGCGCGGGTGTCAGCATTTCCCGGAAAATCCGGTATGACTGGCTGCGATGCATGCTGGAATGCGACTTTACGAAAAATGATTCCAATATTGCCGCGTATGACTATGAACGCTTCACATCCACCTTTTCTTTACAGGTTTCTTACTGAAAGGAGAATCAGAAATGAAAACGTTTGCAAAGAAAAACCCTTTCTGCTTTTCTGTCATATGCGCCATGCTGATTCTGCTTTCTCTGGCGGATGCACCGGTCATGTCAGCGGATGATCCCCTTGTTGAGGGTCTGGTGATTGAAAAGATTTTCAAACCCGGAAGCGGGGTGAAAGTCGGTGCAGTCCGGATGGTGCAGGGCGATGCACTTGTCATCCATGCGGAAAAGGATAAAACCGCATACCCTGTGGCGGAAAATATGCCGCTTTTCAAAGGGGATACGCTCATTACCCTGAAAAAGGGAAGACTGCAGATGGAACTCATTGACAGAAGCGTTCTGACTGTGGCCTCGGAAAGCAGACTGACCATCACCCGCAGCGTTTTTGATCCGGAGCAGCAGGCCCAGTCCTCCTTTGTTGACATGCTTTTCGGAAAAGTACGGTATGTTGTGAAAAAATACACGGATTTTGGGACACGGGATTTCAAAGTCAAAACCAAAACTGCGATAGTGGGGGTCAGAGGTTCTGATTTCATCGTAAAATCCGGTGAAAAATATACCGAAGTCATTACGCTGGAAAATACCGAACTGGAAATCATCCGGCTTGCCGCGCTGGAAGAAAAACCTTCTCTGCTTACGGATTTTGAGAAGATTGTCATAGAGATGGATGCCGTGCCATCGGAAGTGATAAAGGTTTCTCCTGAGGAGGTTGAGATGATGATCAGGGAAATGACCATTATGCCGGAAACAGAGGAAGAACCTGCTGTGCCGGAAGAGGAAACCGCAGCCGACAGTTCCGGAAAGGCCGCGGATGCGGAACAGGCAGAGGAAAGAACGTCTGAGCCGGAAACCAGTGATGCGGAAATCATGGTGCCTGAAGTTGAAGACAGTGACCTGTTTGTTCCCGAGGATATGGAGGACATGGGAAGCGCATTGGATGCAGGCGCCTTTGAAAATGATATGTCTGCCATATTCAATGATGCTCAGTCCATACTGGACGCACAGGAGGAGATCATTGAAAACAGTGTGAAGGAAAGTATCGTTCCTGCCAAATCCGGCGACATGATCAGTCTGCCCCGGCCCCCAACAGAATAGCCGCCCAAAGGAGGAGATGATGAAAACTGTAAAACTGTCTGTCATGCTTTTTGTTTTTTCTGTTTTTCTGTCTGCTTCACCGGTGCTGGCTTTCACGCTTACAGTGAATGTGTCACCGCCCGGCAGCGGACTGATCGGTTCCTGGCCCGGAACCATATACTGCGAAAGCTGTTCCGGGGAATTTTCTTTCGGGGAAGAGGTGATCCTGACCGCGTATTACAATTCAGGCTATCAGTTTGACCACTGGGAAGGAGATTTGAGTGGGAATATGGAAGCAGGGACTCTTTTCATGGACAGTGATAAAAGTGTTACGGCTGTTTTCGTACCCATAAGCACCCCCCAGACGCTCACGGTGAATGTAAGTCCGGCAGGCAGCGGCAAGGTCGGTTCCTGGCCCGGAACCATATACTGCGAAAGCTGTTCCGGGGAATTTCCTTCCGGACAGGAGGTGATCCTGACCGCGTATCCGGATAGCGGGTATCAGTTTGACCACTGGGAAGGGGATCTGAGTGATACAATGGACTCTGCAATCCTTGTGATGGACGCTCCCAAAAGCGTGATGGCTGTTTTTGTGCCCGTGGAAAATCCCCAAACCCAGACTGTCACTGTACAGCCTCCGGAAGGGGGAATTGTGGGGTCCTGGC
>CAZDIU010000051.1:0-22999 GCA_964505535.1 uncultured Desulfobacterales bacterium
ATCTGAATCCCTGTGTCTGAAGCTGTTTCCGCAGATTTTCATCGCTGAGAAGTCTGTCCAGTCCGGCTGCAAGGGCATTGGCATCTCCGGCAGGAAAAAGAAAACCGGTCTGCTTATGCCGGATCAGTTCCTTATGACCGCCCACATCGCTTGCAATAAATGCCTTTCCCATTGCCATTGCCTCCAATGGTTTCAGGGGCGTAACCAGTTCTGTCAGACGCATGGAATGGCGGGGATAAGCCAGAATGTCAATCATTGCATACACACCTGCAATTTTTTCATGATCAATCCGTCCCGGCATGATTACTTTATCGCTTATCTGCAGCAGTTGCGCCTTTTCTTTCAGTTCCTTTGCCATTTCTCCGCCGCCGACCAGAAGCAGCACAGCATCCGGATGGCGATTGGCAATCTGTGAAAAAGCATCCACCAGCAGATCCAGCCCTTCATAACGGTAAAAGGAACCGATAAAACCAATCACTTTTCTGTTTTTCAGTCCCCATTCACGGACAAACTGCTCATCCGGATCACACAGTGCAAAATTTTCCGGATTGATCGCATTGAAAACCGGTGTAATTTTCTGTGCCTCAATTCCCCTTTGGATCAGATCATTTTTCAGGCCGTGACAGAGAATTGCGACCTGATCCACTTTTCTGCAAACCCATGTTTCAATGGCACGGGTCAGCCGGTACTTCCAAGAATTTTCAGCATATGTGCCGTGATCCACGGCTGCATCTTCCCAGAACGCCCGAATCTCATACACGACCGGAATTTTCAGTTTCCGTCCGGCCCAAAGTGCGGGAATCGCGTTGAGTACAGGCGAATGGGCATGAAGAATATCGGGTTTTTCTTTTTCTGCCACCCGCAGGATGCGTTTTGCCAGTGTGAGCATGAGTTTGGATTCATAGGCAAAAGGAATCGGCGCTGCAACCACTGCACCGCTGCGGTAATACGTGAAATTTCCAATGCTTTCCTGCCAATCCCAATGTCCTTTCCAGCTTTCTTCATGTTTGGGGGAAGTCAGAATCACCGGGTCCCATCCCCTTGCGCGCTGGGCAAGGAAAATATTCTGACTGCGAAAGGTGTAACCGCTGTGAAGCGGGAGACTGTGATCCAAAACATGCAGAATTTTCAGTTTTTTCATCTAAAAAGGAGTTCCTCCAGATATTTCATATTGCTTTCCCAGTCATAATGCTTTTTGACAAAACTGCGCAGATTGCTTCCAACCTGGCGACGAAGATTTTCATTTTCCAGAAACACAAAAACTGACCGGGCAAAGTCTTCAGCAGTGTCTGCAATCCGCAGATTTCCCTGGTGATCCGCAGCAATCCCTTTTGCTGCCGTGGGTGTGGCAACAACCGCTTTTCCCATGGACATGGCTTCCAGCACCTTGTTCTGAACCCCTCTGGCAATGCGCAGCGGAATCACACTGACATCAGCCATTTCATAATAAGGCCGAATATCTTGCACAAAACCGGTCACATGCACATCTCTGATTTTTTCCAGTTCCCTGACCCTGGGATCGGGTTTGCTGCCCACAACATAAAACTGTGCATCCGGATATTTTGCTTTGATGATGGGAAAAATATCAGTGCAAAACCGGCAAACACCATCCACATTGGCATAATAATCCATTGCACCCGTAAAAAGCAGAACCGGCCCTTTCTTTTCCGCAATGGGAAGATCCGAACCCTGCGGAGAAAAATACTGATGATCCACGCCGTTTGGAATAACAGAAATTTTGCAGGCACGCGGATACAGGTGATAAAACAAATCTGCTTCCTGCTGTGATATAAAAATGGAACGGTCAAAATCCCGGTTGATTTTCTTTTCATATTCCAGCAGCAGGTTGTATTCCATACGGTAAATCAGATTCAGCGGAAAAATGCTGTTTTGGGCATACTGGCGCCACTTGTCTGAATCCAGATCACAGAAATCCATAATCAGTCTGGGATGTTTTTTTCCTGAAAACAAATCGTTTCCGCTCTGTGACGCATACAGATATTCTGCCATGGGAGAGGAAAAACAGACAATGGCATCATAATCCTTTTGGGAAAGAAGCAGATCAATCTTTTTCTGCAGAAATCCGGAATAAAAATAGCCCGCAGAAAGAGGCTGCCCCTGAAACAGCCGGAACAGTCCCTTTATTTTTCCCCTCAGCGGATACAGAGGCGCAAGCACCACCCTGCTGCAATATTGTTTCAAATCAGATTCATACCTGAAATCATCGGGATTGTCCACCAGCGCGGCCAGATCCACTTCATGAAAACAGGAAAGATGTTTGATTTCATTGAAGGATCTGATTTTATCCCCTTTGTTGGGCGGATAGGGAATCCGATGTGAAAGATAGAGAATTTTCATATCAGCCTTTTGTTCATTTTTGTATAACAGCGGAAAAGCATGATTCCCAGCACAACCCCCAGGCCGTTAAGGAGCATATCCAAAAGAGAAAAAAATCTGCCCGGAATTATCATCTGAACCAGTTCATTGCCTATTCCGTATGCGTTTGCATACAGAAAAACCGCCGTGCTCCGTTCATGGGGACTGCTGAAACAATGCAGCCACAGAAAAGCAAGAAACATGTAAACCGGAATATGCAGCAGATTCTGCCATTGCGGCTTCAACTCAGCCAGAAAACGGATAGAAAGGGATTCATCTGAAGGAAGTGCAGACACAATGAAAATCAGGAGCATATAAAAAAAGAGAAATATCCGATTTCTTCTGACTGCAGCCTGCTCAGGGAACATATTTGACAATCTCCGGCCCAATGATTTTTGTGGCCCACAGAGGCAGTTTTCGCCACATTTCTATTTTTTTCTGATACTTGGGATTTGCAGGGCTGATGTTCGGCACTTCCGCAATGGTGTTGAGATAATAGCGGTAATGCAGGAGCCGGGGTTCAAATCCCCAATGACGCTTGAAATGAAAAGGCCCTGTGTCTTTCTTGCTTCTGCCAAAATCAAAAATCCGGAATCCTCTTTGAGCTGCATCGCTCATCAATGCCCAGTACAGATAATCATTTGCTGCAAGGTTCTGAGATTCCGGAACAGCACCGGAATAATAGGGAATGACCTGATCTTTGAAATAAAAACTGAGAACGCCGGAAAGGGCTTTTTCATCTTTGAAGACAATCAGGAGGTTGGCTTTGTGTCTGAATTCTTCCAGAATATTTCTCAGATATTTTTTGGAAAAAACCGGAGAACCCAGACGGCGATAACTGTGGGCAAACAAATCATAAAATATGTCAAGCAGTTCCACACCGCCAAAACGGGCTTCCAGTCCGTTCTTCATTCCCTGACGGATCATCCTCCGGGTTTTTCTGGGAATGCTGTTGAGATTTTTTTCATAGTCAGAATCAATTTCCTTTTTGAACACATAATACAAATCCTTGCCGGGCAGATCCGGCAGCAGATTTTCCTCATTTCTGATTTCCAGATAATCCAGGCACTTGTCCTGCGTCAGAGACACTGCTTTGCGGTAAAGTTTATCTTCGGCCTCCCTGCTGTCCGCAAGGATTCCTCCGTATGTGCCAAAAGGAACGGATACCATGGATTTGCCAAAGAGAATGCTTTTTACGGAAAACAGCGGAAACACGCCTTTGATCCGGAAATTTTCTTCACATATCAGATAAAAGGCTTTATGTCCGAAGGATCGTTCCACCACCTTTTTCCATCCGCTCAGATGAAAAAAACTGCTGCGGGGGTGGTGCATGACATAAGAATCCCAATACTTCTGATCCGCAGATTCAAACAGTTTTATGCACATTTGGCTGATTCCTTGAGATACTGATGACAGTTCATAAAACAGCAGTCTGCAAAAGACTGAAACAGTTCCGAGAGTTTTGCCTCTGTCCTGTGAAGATTGCTGTAATGTCTGAATTTGAAAAATGTGGAAGCCTTTACTCTGGGCTGCTCCGGATCTATTTCCCAGGGGTGCATGTAAAACAGATACGCATCCTCATGCCTGAATATCTGTTTGATTCCCTGCCGAAATACGCAAAAGGGAATCAGCCGGAAATAACCGCCGCCGCCCCAGGGAAGAATCTGCTTTCCAAACTTCAAATTGCTGACAGGCAACTCATAAAAATGCTCAGAGACTTTCTCTGCAATTCCTGTTTTCCTGTCTTCCGGCAGGGAAACATGGCCGTAACGTCCGTGCATGGCAAAAGAATTGTAACTGGAATCATACAGATAGCCGCACTCCTGGATAATTTCCAGAATCTCATTATCCACAGAAAAACTGGGCGCACGGTACCCCGGAACCGAAAAACCAATAATATCTTCCAGCAGTTTTTTGCTTTTTACAAGGTCATTCACCAAGTTTTTATGGGATTCCCTGTTGCACAGATTGTGATAATACCCATGAGAGGCCACTTCATGTCCTCTGTCATGAATTTCCCTGACAAGAGCGGGAAATTTTTCCGCCAGCCAGCCCAGCATAAAAAATGTGGCACAGGGTTTTCCATATTTCCCGGTGTCCGGTTTCAGGCACTTTTGCTGATCCAGAAAGTCAAGAAGACGGTGGGTGTTTTTTTCCACCCGGTGTTCACAGGCATTCCAGTCGGAAAAGCGTATATACGGCTTGAAATTTTCCACCTGAAACCAGTCTTCCACATCAATTGTCAGAAGGATTGTTTTTTTCATGAATATTCCAGAAACCATTCCATATCTTTTGTTTCCGGTTTCAGTCCGGTCAGAATGTCTTCAACGTCAAAGTCCGTATTTCCGGTTATTTCTTCCAGATGAATTTCAAGACTGAACAGCAGATTGGCATACTCATCCTTAAACAGATGATCCGCAGCCTGATAAAAATGTTTTCTGACTGCATTGCGGTAAGATGCTTTGGATTTGCGGACAAAGCGGTTCAGCCGGTTCTGCCATGCCTTGACTTCACTCTGCCAGTGCTTTCTGTATTTCTCTGTATCCGGCTGCACACGGGAAATTTCCATCAAGATAATGTGAATTATCAGGGTTTCCCATATTCCCTGAAAATCAGGATGTTCCGGCATTTCTGTCAAACTCCATACAGCCTGTTTCCTTGTTATCATTCCCTGTTCAAACTGACCGATAATCCGGTCAATCTGATTTCGGTGCATCAGATTCATTGCATTACCCCGATATGTTCTTTAATGGACTCAACTACCCGCTGGGCGGTTCTGCCATCCCAGAGTTCAATTTTTCTTTTTTCCGGCCGTTTTCCGGACAGAACAGCCTGCATTTTCTCCTCCAGATTTTCCGCTTTGCACAGACAGTTGGTTCCCTGTGTGACCGTGACAGGCCGTTCGGTATTGGGACGAAGCGTAAAGCAGGGAATGCCCAGATAAGAGGTTTCTTCCTGAATCCCCCCAGAATCTGTGATGACAAACGCGCAGTGGAAAATCAGATTCATGAAACGTACATAACTCTGGGGGTCCATGAGAGATATTCCCCGGTTTTCTGTCAGCATGGAAAGAAGATTGCATTTCTCAAGATTTTTTCGGGTACGGGGATGCAGCGGAAATACAAGCGGCTTGTCATTGGCAATGCGGGTGAGCATCTGACACAGAGATACAAGCGTTTCCGGCTGATCCACATTGGAAGGCCGGTGAAGTGTGACAATTCCGTATTCACCCTTTCTGAGACCGTTTTCTTCCACTGTATTCTGCTGTGCAATTTTATCCCGCAGCATTTCCAGAGAATCAATCATGATATTGCCCACACGTATAATTTTTTCCGGAGCCACTCCCTCCCGGATCAGATTTTCATCTCCGTCTGCCGAAGGCGTCCACAGAATATCTGCAAGCGCATCGGTCACCAGCCGGTTGATTTCTTCCGGCATGGTGCGGTCAAAGGAGCGCAGTCCGGCCTCCAGATGTGCCACTTTTATGCCCAGTTTGACCGCAGCAATGGTGGCAGCCATTGTGGAATTCACATCCCCCACCACAACCACCAAATCCGGCTGTTTTTCCATCAGAATCTTTTCATAGGCCATCATCACCTGACCGGTCTGCTCCGCATGGGAACCGCTGCCCACGCCCAGATGAATATCCGGCTCCGGAAGGCCAAGATCCTGAAAAAAAACATCTGACATGTTCAGATCATAATGCTGTCCTGTATGCACAATAACGGGCAAAGCCCATTGTTCTTTTCTCAAAGCATGAAACAGAGGTGCAATTTTCATAAAATTGGGCCGGGCTGCGGCTATCAGATGAATATTTTTTCTTTTTTCCGTCATTAAATTATCATCCTTGCATCAGGTAAATTTCTTTCCATATAAATCACAGTTCAGCGTGTCAAATGCAGATCACCGGTTCAGACAGGCAACAAATCCCTGCAATCAGCAGATTCCCCATTCCGGACAATCTGCTTCAGCTCATCAGCATTCATGCGGATTTCTCTTTTCCTGAAGACTGCACTGTTTTCTCCATTTTTGCCAAAAGGGATGAAACAGCAAAAAGAAGCACAAAAGCCACGGCAAAGACCAGCATTCCGGACATATCATGCAGAAATCCCTGCGCTGTTTCAGCACCGATCCACCGTGCCATCATGGCTGTTGAGGTCAGACGGATGATGTTGACAATCACGGCAATGGGAATGGCTGAGAGAAACAGAATCCATTTGTTTATTTTTTTTAATGATCCGATATAGGCAAAAGCCCCGCTCAGCGCCAGCAGGGATGTCAGGGAACGCAGACCGGAACACGCGTCCACCACTTCCAGCGAAGTATTGGCCAGGTGCAGAACATTGCCCTCCCGCAAAACCGGTATTCCGATAAAATAGATAATATCTGCTGTGAGTTTTGCCGCAAAAAGCTGCAGGGGGAATGCCACCTGATTCCAGATAATCGAGGGAATGGGAATCATGAATATCAGATAGGCAAGGGGAACCCAAATTTCACGGGCAGTTTCCTTTCCAAAAAGATACAGCACCAGTCCAAAGAGCATCACAGGAACGGAAAAGCGCATGGTGAAAAGTTCTGCTCCCACATTTCCCGCTATATGCAGTGCAATGCTGAATATGATGAACAAAAGTCCCCACTTGCTTGGAGCGGATATGATTTTTTTCAGTTCAGCTCTCTTCTGCCAGATCATATAGGCTGCAATAAACGGAATCAGAAAACCGTGGGAATAATTGTCATCAACGGACCAGTCATGAATCAGTCCGCGAATGGTATGATGATACAGCAGGGCAAAGGGAACAGACAGCATCGCTGTCTGAACAGCAAAAGAAGTCATGCGGCTGTCTGCCATTTCAGGATTTATTTTCATGATGGGATATATTCATTGAGAAGAGGCATAACGGTCTCAGCAAAATCTGTAAGGGATTTGAGCGCTTTTTCCTCATCATTTTCCACAACAGGAGAGATAAGACGGACAAAGGAACCGTCTGTGCGATGCCGCGTGACAGAATCAATGACCAGCCAGATTTTCTCCCAGTATTCTGAGGCAATGATGCGCCCTCTGGAATGAAACCAGTACAGGACCATCTGTTTCTGACTGCCATTCTGCAGACGAAGCAGAATCACATCGGTTTTGTCTTCCGGATTTTCCGATTTACGGATTTTCACAAGGGACGTGCCCACAATATTCCATCCCGCTCCCGGCATACAGTTTTTCGGGGAATGAATAATGTCCCCTTCCCGCTGGCTTTGGTAAAAACCGATATAGAGCTGCACCTGCTGTCTGTCCGGTGTATGATAATTGCACAGAAAAGAATCATCCACACCCAGAACCTCATACACTTTCGGATCAAAACGGCTTTCTGTTCCTGACCACTGACCAATCTGTTTGGGAAAATCCGCAAGGGGCCTGTTGGGATGAATATCCTCCGCACTGCTGACATAACGGAGAAATATGGCTCCCAGTATCATCAGAAACGAAGCAATGACGGTGTTTTTCATTGGCATAAGGCAAATTTTTCCTGATGAGTTGTTGGAGAAATAAATCATTCTCTGTGCATTTTCAGGTATAAACTTTGAAAAAACCGGATTTTTTGGAAAAATCCGGTTTTTTCAATACACGGTTTTGTTTGCCTGCCTAAAAAGCAGAAACGACAACAGTTTTTGAAAAAAACCGGCAAAGGAATCAGACTCATATGAAGTGTGGACAAAACAACTGAACAGATCGTCCCTGTCCTCTTTTTCCGGCGGAGGAATATAGCCCAAGCCGGAAATATTTCTTACTGTTCCGTTGATGGCAGAAGCGGAATCCCACTCATCCCCTGTTCCCGCATCTGCGAATGTCAGACGAATCTCTTTCCTGTCCGCGCTGAACACCGCATCATTGTATGTCTTCCATCCTCTGACTGTTCCGTATCCATACCACAGGTATCCGGCAGGTGCGGGTTCCGGCAGATAAAAAATCACAACAGCCTGACCTCCGGGACTGTCCAGCCGGATTTCCAAATCCGTAAGTCCGTATGGCAGATTCTCAGGCCGATTGGCTGTGGCAGAGATGGAAGCCGGATCAAGTCCGCTGAGTTTTACCAGACTGCCCCCGCTCTCAACACGTATGCCTATGGGCCTGCCCGTGAGTGCTGCAAATGTGGTGACAGAATCGGGAAAACCGCTGATGCCGTTCGCATTGACCGTAACCAGCACCTCATCGCTGCTTTCCAGCCCGACTTTGTCTTTTACAGAAAGGACAAAGACAAGTCCGACATCTCCCACTTTCGGCGCCACAAAAGTTGTCTGGACAGCATTGGCATTGGAAAGGGAAACCGCAGAGCCGGATTTCTGAACCCACTGATAGGATGAAATACCGCCATCCGGATCATAAGAGCCTGAACCGTTCAGGGTGACTGTCATTCCTTCAGTGACAGTCTGATCCTTCCCCGCATTCGCGACCGGACGGCCATTGATGACATGAATGCTGATTTCTGCTGTATCCTGCTGGCCTCTGCTGTCTGTGACTGTCAGAGAAAATAGCAGCGTTTCTCCTTCCAAACCCGTATCCGGGGCGGTAAACTGGGTTTGAACTTTGCCGGGAGAGGATAAGGTTACGCTGGTTCCGCCGGTCTGTGTCCATTGGTATGCAACGATTTCTCCGTCAACAGCAGAAGACGCGGAACCATCCAGAGTTACCGTATCCCTTGAATTCACAGTCTGATCCGTTCCGGGATCCGCAATCGGCAGTGTTTTTGCCACATGGATGCGCACCTCTTCGGAATCCTGTTTCCCCTTGTCATCTGCAACTGTGAGGCGAAACACCAGCGTTTCTCCCTCAGGTTCGGAGGGATCCGGAGCAGCAAACGAAACCTGAGCCGGGGCAGAGGCTGTCAGTCTTACGGAAGTTCCGCTGATCTGCGCCCACTGATAACTGACAATTTCCGCATCTGTGGCAGAAGAGGCGGAACCGTCCAGAATTACGGTCGCGCCTGCTTTTACGTTCTGATCCGGTCCCGGGTCAGCCTGGGGCAGAGGATATTCCGATACAGAAATGATGATTTCATCATTTCTGATCAGTCCGGTCTGATCCTGAACCGAAAGCCGGAATGTCAGATCAGATTCATACGCGGGAGCCGTAAAGGATGTTTTCATTGCCCCGGCATCAGAAATGCTGACAGCGGGGCCTGATATCTGTGTCCACAGATAACTGGCAAGAGTCCCGTTGGGATCAAATGACTCTGAACCATCGAGAACAACTGTACTTTTTTCAACAACCTGCTGATCCTCACCCGCATCAGCAATGGGAACAGCATCAGGAAATCTTGCAAGAGCGGCAAACCAGGCATCAGCCATGTTTCTGTACCCTGAAATGGTGGGATGGATCCCGTCTTCTGATATGTCAAGGGAATAGGTCAGGGCATTTTCCTGATTGACAAGAATAATTTTGTCTCCGTTTGCGATTCTGCGTTTTGCCATGCTCAGCAGCGCGCTGTTGTACTGCGTGATTCTCGGATTTTCCGGCTTTCTGTTAATGATCAAAGCCAGAACAACGGAAATTTCAGGATCAAAACGGTCAATCTCATCAAGGATGGTTTCAACATCCGAGGAATCCGCATTCTGGGTGTAAGTGTCATAGGTTCCGATATGAAGCAGAACCGCATCAGGGGGATTGGCATTGAGCAGCCCATACACTTCGGTTTTGAGTTCCGCTGCTGTGCGGCCTGCGGGTTCCTGCGTATATGCCTCCTGCCAGCCTTCATTGTTCCAGTCAAAATCCGCAACGGAACTGCCGTAAGTCTGGCTTCCCACAAAATCAACATCATATCCGGCAGCAATCAGATCCTGATACAGTTTCTGCCGGTATCCCACCTGAAAGTTGGGAGTCAGCCCCGGTGAAAAACCTGCGGTAATGGAATCTCCCAGAGGCATAATCCGGATTTTCGGTTTGCTGTCACAGTATCCCCATCGGATGTCAGACAGTCCGTTGTAATAAATTCCCCGAATTTCCCCTGCTGTCAGTGCTTTTGCATAAACGGCGGTTTCATCCAGCAGCCCTTTGAATCTGTAATTGCTGCCCGTTCCTGACCATCCGATATGCAGAATTGCATTTTCGGAAATGAAATCGCCTGAGTAAATCGCGGGGGATGAAATTTCCAGTCGGGAATCCACATACAGAAAATTCCGGCCCGTTCCGGCATCCCGAACACAGACCACGGAATGCCAGTATCCGTCTGCCAGATTTGTGCTGCCCTGAAGGGAATATGTTTTTCCCGTGCTGTCCCGCAGAGTGAACACTGCCACCCCGCCGCTTCCGATTTTCCCGATCCCTGCATGAAATTTCATGCCGGTGCCGCTGTCTTGTATTTCCATCACAGTTTCATCCCCTGCAAGCGTGCCCGGAGATTTTTTCATCCGGCAGACAACGGAAAAACTCTCATTCTGATTCCATTGGAAAATGCCGGCCGCGGGAATGTCAATTCCTGTGTCCTTCCCATTGAATGTCTGTGCGCCCCGAACGCTGCCATAAACAGTGGGAACAGGGCATTGGCCCGAACACTGTCCCTGACGGTTCCCTGCTGTATCCGCATAAACTCCGGGGACGGTTTCATCCAGTTGCCAGTATGCCCTTATTTCTTCCGGACATCCGGCCAGGGCTGTGTTTTTGATTATAACAATTTGAAATATAAACAAAAAATAAATGAGCACCCGAACCTGTGCTGTTGAGAGATGGCCCATATGATTCATACTTCTCCATAATAATTTGAAAATATTGAAATTTACCATATCCGAATTCCCCGGGCAGGGGAAAGCCCGATTTTCAGAAGAATCCGGTTTTCCTCATAACTGTCCTGCTCATCTGTGGAGCTTACATCACGCCAGATATAATCCACGCGCACAGACATCCATTTTTGGGGTTGAAAAACAAGTCCTGCACCGGCCTCCCTGTGTTTGTCATTCCGGGTTTCTCCGCCTGTCTCCTCATTGTCGAGATACCGGTTCCGCAGATAGCGTCCATACACCCGTCCGGTGACATATTGGGAAAAAACATATTCAACGCTGGCATCAGCCTTGTAATAAAATCCGAATCCAAGATTCTCAGGACCGAAATGATCTTCATTATACCCACTGACAACACTGAATTTTGCAGAACCGTAACGGCAGAATTTCCAGGAACCCAGTTCTCCGTTGATGGTTATGGCGGACTCTTTTCCTGTGAATTTTTTGTCCCGGACAAGATAGCCCAGACTGAGACTGACCGGCAACCCTTCTGCCAGTACATATCTGAAGCCTGCGGATGGCTCATACAGGATATAATCTTCATATTCTTCGTTATTCTCACTGTCACCCACATAATCCGTTGCCGAAGTCATATATCTGACAAAACCTTCGAGGCGTCTCTCAAACTGATGGGTAAGTGTAAGGGAACCGTACCACGTTTCAAAATCATCCGAATGATCCGTCAAACCTTCTGAAGTATACGTAATGGCTTTTGTAACATATCCATCTGCCTCCATACTCCAGTGACGCGAAAACCGGTGCATGATTTTCAGCAGGGGTGAGATGCTTTCATACCAGTTGTCCGCATTATCCGCATCTTCCTCATTGGATACACCTTTTATATAAGTCAGTCCCGGTTTGAAACTCAGACGCGTGGGGAGAGCCCACCAGGTCATGTGCGCGGAGGAGGTCAGGGTTTCCTCCAGATAACCGGGATCCGCCTTTGCATCTGAAATATCGTTTCGCATATAGGTGATATCCGCATCCAGTCCCAGCCGCTGCGGTATCATCCAGTATGTCAGGGCGGCAGAGGGATGATGTCTTGTCTCATTTTGAACTGTCCTGTCCTCATTTTTCAGGATATCAAAGGCATAGGCAAATCGCAGGGAATCAGCTTTTCCAAACCGGTGAATCAGCCGGATTTGGGAGGAATTCGTATAATAGCGGTACCGGCTCCGCCGGACAGTTTCTGTTTCAGCTTCATAGGTTTCAGGTTCCGTATCTTCCGAATCCCTGCGATCCTCTATACTTTCAGCAGGTTCTTCCGTAAGAAGAAAGGAATTACGGAATTCCATCTGTGTATGCCCTGCAAGATTTATATTGCCAATGATCCGGGAATCATGTCTCCATGCATCATATTCAGAATGGAGCTGATAATGGCTGTAACCCAGATTATAAAAAAATCTGACACTGCCTTTTCTGTTTCCCGCTTCTGCAATCAGTCCGGGTGAAATTACGGTAATCAGATCCTCTTCTTTGGATTCTTTTGACAGGAAAAGATTGTCTGTGTATTCCTCCCCCATCGTGACAACAGGCTGAACAGTAATCCAGGAACCGGCAAAAGCCGTCAGAGGAGTGAGAAAACAACCTGTCAAAAAGAAGAAAAAATATACGATCACCGGAACAGAGCGAAACAGAATATGGAAACACTCATGGAACAACAATGATATCATCTGCCCTTATCAGCACATTCTGATCCAGTTCCCCTTCTTTCACAATTTTGCCATAGCTGATTTTCATCAGCGTTTCAGAACCTTTTTCCTGCCGTATCAGGACAATGTCATTTTTTCCCGCCCATTCGGTAAACCCCTGTGCAAGCGCTATGGCATGAAGAACCGTCAGATTTTTTGAAAGAGGATATTCTCCCGGCTTGAGCACCTCACCGAGGATATAAAATTTCTGGCTTTCCATTGATTTGACAGCGACAGAGACGACCGGGTGGGTGACATATTCCTTCAGCTTTTCCGTGAGTTCATCCCTGACCCGGGCAGTGGTCCGGCCTGCGGCCTGCATGTCATCCAGAAGGGGGAAGCTGATTTTTCCGTCAATTCTGACAGGGAAATCCCCGGAAAAATCCGGTTCCTTCCAGGTGACAATCTGCAGAATATCCCCTTTCCCAATGAGATAATCCCTTTGCATCACAGGAGAAGAAGGTCTCACTGCTTCTGCTGTCCGGGAACGGCTGTCACCGGCGCATGAAATTGTCACAAGACCGAATATGACGATCAACAAATTTGAATTCAGGGTCTTAATTCGCATTTTTGTTCCTGTATGGCAGTTGTTGTCGGGATATGACATAGCTCCGCATGGTCAGTTACACTGAGAACATCAATCTCTTTGACACTGAAACAGATTTTGAAAATCCCTGCTAACGTCCCTTGCCGAAAAACACGATCTTGACTGTGCGGAGCACAATCATCAGATCAAAGGGGATAGACATGTTCTTAATATAAAAAAGGTCATAATTCAACTTTTCTTTTGCATCATTTTCCGAAGCGCCATAACCGTAACAGACCTGCGCCCATCCGGTAATACCTGGCTTTACAGACAGACGCTCCCGAAAATAGGGAATGCTCTGTTCCAGTTGCCTGACAAAATGTTCCCTTTCCGGACGCGGCCCCACAAAACTCATTTCGCCTTTCAGGACATTCCAGAGCTGGGGAATTTCATCAATCCGCCATTTCCGTATAAAATTGCCGATCCGTGTGATCCTTTTGTCGTTCTTGCATGCCCAGGCAGGCCCGCTGAACCGCTCCGCATTCACGATCATGGAACGGAATTTGTGAATCCTGTATATCCTTCCTTTTCTTCCCATTCTTTCCTGGGAAAAAAAAACAGGGTTTGCCGTGCTGTCTTCCGGTTCTTTCTGATCTATATAGGCTTTGAGAGTCTCAGTCAGTTGGGAAGATACTTTTTTTCCTTTTGCCGCACAATGGGTTCTGAATTCCTGCCAGATTTCTCTGAAAGAATGTTCTGCTTTGCTGTCTGTCTGCCCGCCCAGTTCCGCAAGCATCAGTTCCCGCAGTCTGTCTGCCGGATTTTCTTTTTCCTGAGAGCAGATTTTTTTGAAATAGCGCCAGACATCCGCAAAATCATATTCCGGCTTTTTTTTGTCAGCTTTAATCAGAATCGCAATAATGAAAAACAGGGGCATCAGAAAAATCAGCATGAGGAAAGAAAGAAGCAGATCTATGCTGCGTTTTACAAACAGTTTGCTTCGTGATTTCCGGAATCCGTCCGAAAATATCAGCCAGGCCGGATTGATATGATCCACAATCAGTTTTCCGGTAAGCATTTCATAAAAAGTGGTGCCCTCCAGCACCTCAATCCCGTCCACCCTGCACTGCAGGAGTTCCCGGGTCGGAAATTTCCCCCGCTTGTCTTCCAGAGCGACCACAATTCTTTTTATTTCAAGATGTTTTGCTGTATCACAGAGATTTTCATGGTTCCCGGGATCAATGAGGGTCACATCTCCGCGCAGTTGAGCGATACTCCGCATCTTTTCATCTGCATCCCTGCGGCCTTCCAGAAATACGGCGGCAATGATATATCCGCAGTCCCTGCGATCTGCCACTTCATTGAAAATATTTCTTGAAAGTTCTCCGGAACCCAGCAGAATGATTTTTTCGTCAAAGAGCCGCCGGTTCAGAATGAGCGTATACAGCAGTCGCCATGATACGATAAACAGAATGTCAAAGGCTATACTGATGACAAAAACCTTCAAACCCATACTGGCATCCGGAAATACAGCATATACTCCGGCCAGAATGATGGCCGATGCGCCCAGCGCCTGCAGCAGACGGGTGCTGAGTTCAGAAAAATTATCTGTTATTTTAAAATCATACAGATCATTATAATACAGACAGGTCTGGCATATCCATGTAATCAGGAATATTTTCAGAAGCAGTGCCCAGTTTCCCAGCAGAATGCCGGGGCCGAGCAGTATGCAGTTGGCGGTAAGTGCAGATGCATAAATCACCAGAAATTCACCGATGACAAAAAATATATTCCGTATGGGATAATACTGTTTAAATATTTTGAGCATATCTGTCTATTTTCTTGTGATAAACTTTCGATAAATTCTGTAAAGGGATGAATGCATGCTGGTGTCAAAACGGTTGAAAACAACTCCCAGAATCTTATCCTTTCCGAGAATCGCTATCAGCTCATTCACCTGGGATATGGGGGTACGACCGTGACTTACAACAATGACGGTTCCATCCACCTGACGGGCAACCAGTTCTGCTTCTGCAACTATCCGGGGGGAAGGCAGATCAATCACAATATACCGATCATCATATTTTGACTGGATTTCTCTGAGAAAATCAGCCATTTTTACGGAAGACAGCAGTTCAGACGGATTCAGGGGGGGGAGGCCACCAGGCAGAATCGTGAGTTTGTCAATATCTGTTTTTAAAATAAGGGAAGCCAAAGGAATATCCGAGGATAAATATTCACTCAGCCCCGGGCAGTCACCAAAACCGAACAGTCGGTGAACTGCCGGAGCCCGCATATCACAATCAATCAGCAGTGTTTGCCTGTTATCCACATTCTGTGCGATGCAGACAGCCAGATTGGCTGCAATAAAGGATTTTCCCTCGCCCAGCCCCGCACTGGTTACGGCTATTGATCGGGGCCGCCTGCCGGAGGCGGGGAAAAAAAGTTTTGTCCGGAGTCCCCGGAACTGATCTGCTTCAAACAGATTTGACCCGCTGATGGAGAGAAGTTTTTTTTCTTTTTTGTTTCTTTTTACATCGTCAGCATCGTCTGCAGTTTGAAATCCGGTTACAGAAACGGAATCGGATGTATCAGAACCGACCGGATCGTTGACCGTATTCTCTGATTTTTTCCGATTGAAAATTCTCACTTACCGACTCCTTCCGCATATTTTTCTTCAGATAAATCTTTTTACAAATTCCAATGTCCTGTCCACTCCCTTAAAAACAAAGAGTCCGAAAACTGAAAACAGACTGAATGCCAGTATCAGAGAAAAAGCGGTAATCACCTGATTGAGCCTGTGAAAAATCAGGTGCTTTGTTTCCCGGATTTCAGGAATCGCGGCAAGCAGGGGAACGTGCAGTTTTGCAGAAACATCTTCTGGTATTTTTAATGTGTTATCCATAAAATCAAACAGAAAAATACCTCCCCCCCCTATACCGAAACCTGCTGCCAGGCATATGGCAAAAAGTATTTTCATATTCGGATATACAGGTTTCTGCGGAAGTTTGGCCCTGTCCACCACACGAAATTTTTCGCCCTTTTGTTTCCTTTCCATGTTTACGGAAATGTCTGACTCCAGTTTCTTATCCAGAAGATTATTGTACGTTCTCTGAAGATTTGTATAGTTTCTGTTCAGATCAATAAGTCCCTGCTCAACAATGGGTGTCATTTCTATGCGTTTTTCATATTGTTGTATCTGTTCCTGGATTTTGTTATTTTCTTCAATATATTTCATCAGTTCAGCTTTTATCCCATCAATTTGGATCATAAGCTCAAAATGAAAAGGCGATATTGTGTCCGTATTTTCATCCAAAGGCAGGCTGTTTTTTTTCTCAGGAACATTGGGGGAACCTGTATTTTTTTCCGTATGTTCTTCAGAAAATTCTGTGAGATTTTCCTCAATCTGCTCTATCATATGAGTCAATCTTATTACATCCGGATGCCGGTCAGTATATTTTGTTTTCAATTGCTTTAAGGCGGCCTTCATTTTGTCAATTTCTGAAACAGATGCATCCCCGGAAGATTTGCTTTCTTCCAACGGAAGAATCAATGATGTTTGTGTGTTCAATCTGGACATGGCAATCTGATTTTCCACCAGGGTCAATCTGTTTTTTGCCTCTCTGATATTCTGCTGTTTTTCACTCAGTTGTGTCTGCAACCTTTCCAGAGTCGCCAGATTTGAGGCCAGTTCTTCCGGAAGTTCACCATAATGCTGCTGCCGGTATTTTTTTATGGAAGATTCAATCTCCTTGAGTCTGCCTTCAAGCACTGAAAGCTCGTCCGCCAGAAATTTATTGGTCTCAAACACCTGCAGTTCTCTCAATTTAACGCTTTCATCAATGAATGTGGTTGCCAGCCAGTTCACCACATCTCTGACCTTTTCCGGCTCTTTGTCCTCATATTCGATTCTGAAGGATTCAATGGCTCCGCGGGATCTGTTCACCTTCAGCATAATCCTCTTGATGACAATGGCAATTTGGTCTTCTATAAACATATGTCCTTTATATTCCGGACCTGAAAACAGTTTGAATTCTTCGATAAGTCTTTCAATATTGGAGCGGCTTTTGATTTGCTGTTCAATGGTGTTAATCTGTTCCTGTGTGTCCTGCGTCTGGAGGGAAGGGACAAATTTATCCGGTACACTCTTGGGGTCCACAATAATCAATGTGTCTGCTTTATAGACTTTCGGAAGCTTTATGGAAAGATAAATACCGACAGACATGGCCAGGCAGAAGGGGATAATTATCAGCCAGCGTTTTCTCAGGACAAGTTTCACATAATAATCAATTTTGGGAAGAATATTGCTTTTCTCATCCATCGCCTTCCATCCCCTTTGATAAATAATGCGGATTAAAAGTCGGACAGTAATAAGCCAGAAAGGCTGATATTATTATAGAAAAAGAAATCAGAGAGAATCTGCAACCCCGAAGGGGTGATATAAATAATGTTCTCCCTTCGGGATTGATTCAACCCTTAATTCGCGTAAATAATAACCTCATTATGGGCAAATATGAACGAAATTTCAATAGGGGAATAAACGTATTTTCATCTCCGGAATTTCCCACCCTTTGTTTTATAACAAGATAACATCTTTAATTTAAATAAATACAGTTTTATCACAAAAAACTGAGCAGTCAGATCAGACGATTTCTTTTTCTCCCATCTGCTGGAACTGCCAAAAAATTATCTCCAATTTTCTCAAAAACATGTTCTGACGAATTTTTACAAACACAGCACTTCTGTCTTGTCTATTCACTTCAGGTTTATCATGTTTGGCAAATGAGAAAAAATATGAAAGTTTTTTAGTTAAATATACAAAAAAAATATGACTTTGGCAAGTATATTTCTGCAAATATTGAAAATCAGTGTGGAGTGGAGACAGACAACTTGATCACAAACACCTCCGTTACGGATTTCTCGGCTGAAAATGAAAAAACGGATGGCAGCCAACAAAAAAAAGAGGGGGAAGACTGCACTTCCCCCCTTTTAATAAAGAATCAGCAATGTTTGTCAGATATGGCAGTTATGCAGTTCTTTTTTTCCGCCGTATGGCGCCCAATCCGATCAGGCCGGAACCCAGCAGAAACATGGTGGCAGGTTCAGGAACCGGTGCAAAAGAACCTTCTATTACATCATTTGCGCAGGTCATGGTCCAGTGAAAACCGTATTCGTCACCGTCTGTCAAAGCGAGATAAGCATTTTCTCCAAACAGTTCGCCGGCTATTTCAAATCTGAGATAATTATCCAGTAAATTTAATGACCATTTGCCGGTTGCCAAAATATCCTGCCCTGTCCCGTTATACTGCACTTCCTGGTCTTGGCGATAATCGTTAGGATTATATTGAGACATTGCCGTATTGGACAGTATAATGTCACTCTCCTTTACAGCATACAGATTCCATAAACCGGAAAGTGCGCTGTGGTTATCCAGAACCAGAGCATATTCCCATTTTTCTCCGTTTTTGTATGTGTCCTGTCCGTAAGGGAATGTCCCGTAAGGAGTCCATCCGTTTGTGCTGATGAAAAGGTCCCCCAGTTCAATATCATATGCTTCCGGCTTGCCTAAATATGATGCAAAAGAGGTATAAATGTCAAACAGATATCCGGTTTCATCTGTTGATATTTCCATTTTGGTGACTCCAAATACGTCTTCCCTTCCAATAATGTCAGGCACTCCCTCGGCAGTGAGTTTCCCCCCGCCAAGATACGCATCATAAATCGTCTGTGCACCTGCTGTATTCAGCAGTAATACCAGAGACACACATACCAATGCCAAAATTCTTGCTGTTCTTTTCATAAAATTACCTCCAATGCCTTAAAAAGTTTGATAATGAAGAACCGGCACCGCGCCGATTCTCCCCAACTTATTAAGGCAGCCCGGCTGTCTTCCCGCAAGACCCGTGGCTTTCCGTCCTCACCTCGCGATGAGTTTGGCCTTTTCTTAATTTTACTGATCTTCAACTGCTGATTTTCGTGGAACCAAAATGACAATGAACCGGTTTTGTGCACACATTGCCATTAAATTCCATAAAATTCATTTTTTAAAGATCATTTATATCTGATTTTGTTATTCAGATTTGCTTTTTGATATGCATAATACGTACCAATCCCGCAATAATTATTTAAATTCTGTGGGTTCATATTTTAACATACTGTTTTAATTTATAGATAAATATATATTTCTATATCCGGACTTTTCATGGTACAGGTATGAGCATTGCAGTGGCATTCTTTATCAAATAATTTTTTCTCTGTTTTTTTCAAAAAATGATGATGTCAGAGATATATATCTTCAAAATTTGCGGAAAAATTTCTTTGGATATTTTTGCACCAATTTTTGGAGCATATCATGTAACCTATTGATAAAAAAAATTATATTTAAAAATGAAATAAGTTATATAATTATATAAATTGATCCGTCAATTTTTTAGCCGAATGGGATCATGTTGCGCACCATCATCATACTGGCGAGCACTGATAAGCATAACCATTTGAATTTAAAAACTTTAAACTTGCAAAAAATGACGGCAAAACCGGCTGCTTCCTGATTTCCGGCAGAGCTGTGTTAACGTTCATCAATGGCAGAGAAGACAGGGGTCATCATAACAGGCTCAAAGAGAATCCCTTTTTTTCCTTCACAGGCAAGGGAGATTTTGATTTGTCCTGTCACGCCTCTCCGATCAGTGCGATGGTCGCGTCAATCAGGGAATTGTCCTCAAAATCGGTTTTGGTGAGGTAATAGTTGGCTCCGGCTTTGAGTCCCTGCAGGCGGTCATCATCCGAAGCTTTGTAGGACACCACCACCACAGGCATGGAACTGAGTTCGGTGTGCTGGCGGATATTGCGGATGAGTTCAAATCCGTTCATCCGGGGCATATCTATGTCTGTGACAACCATATCATAGGAGGCCGTGCGGAGACAGTTCCACCCGTCCTGGCCATCCACCGCCACATCCACTTCATATCCTTTGTTTTCCAGTATTTTGCGTTCCTTTTCCCGCACAATGAAGGAATCCTCCACCACAAGAATCCGTTTGGGAGTCGCCCTGCCTTCAGCTTCTGTTCCGCTGTCCACCCGGTTCAGACGGCCTTTTCCGCTCAGCAGACCTCCGATGGAATGCACCATGTCCTCCACATCAAAGATCAGCACGGGCGAACCGTCCATCATCACCGCGGCAGCGCTGATATCCGGTATTTTCCCCAGACGGGGATCCAGAGGCCGCACCACCAGATCGCATTCTCCCAGAAATCTGTCCACCACCAGGCCGTAGGAATGGCTCCGATCGCTGACCACAACCACGTTCACGGTTTCCCGTTTCACATCCGATGGCAGGATTTCGAGCACCTCCCGAATATCCACCAGAGCAATATTGTTGTCATCAAAGCGGAAATACTGACGATCCTCCACTGCCTGCATATCCGAACTTTCCAGTCTGATGCACCGGTCAATGCGGGCCAGGGGAAACGCGTAGGGTTCTCCCGCGATTTCCACCAGAAAGGTGCGGATCACGGAAAGGGTAAGAGGCAGTTCCATGTGAAAACTAAGCCCCTTGCCCGGGCTGGAACTGACCCGGATTACTCCGCCCACTTCATGGACTGCGCTGTGCACCACATCCAGCCCCACACCCCGGCCTGAGAGATCTGTCACATTACCGGCAGTGGAAAAACCGGGGAGAAAAAGAAATTCCATCAGTTCGGGCACGCTCAGATGCCGTGCAATGTCAGGCCGGGCCTTTCCCTGTGCAATGATCTGGCCGCGCAGTTCTTCCGGATCAATGCCTGCCCCGTCATCAGACACAATGATCATGAGCATTCCGGCTCTGTGGGTGGCTTCAATGCGGATGGTTCCGGTTTCCAGCTTTCCCGCGGCCAGACGTTTTTCCGGCAATTCAATCCCGTGAACCACGGCATTGCACAGAAGATGGCTGATGGGAGCGTCCAGTTTTTCCAGAATATCCCGATCCACTTCCGTGGATTCCCCCATAATTTCCAGACGCGCCTTTTTTCCCAGTTTCCGGGCCAAATCCCTGACGGTGCGGGGATATTTCACGGTTCCTTCGGAAAAGGAACACATGCGCACACCAATCACCTCATGGTACAGCCGATCCGAAAGCGCTGCCGAAGTATTGGTGAACATGTCAATGTCATTGATCCGGCCGGCCAGCTGCAGTCCCTCTTCCTTGATTTTTTCCCTCAGTTGCAGACACAGGGACCGGGCATGCTCCATATCTTTGTGCGGGGTCAGTTCCTTGAGCAGTTCATCCAGAAGCAGAGAGATGTCCCTTTGACCCCGTTTAAGCATGAGCATCGAAGCGGTAAACGGGGGCAGCCATCGCGCACCCACGACCACTTCTCCGGCCAGACCCATGAGGCGTTCAATTTTTCCGGCAGTGACCCGCACTGTCCGTTCCTGTCCCTTGATTTTCAGAGATGGGGGTGATGGGTCAGCAGGCACTGATTCACCCTGATCCACGGGAGGCGATTGCACTGAATTGATCCCGGTGCAGAAATCAGGAGTTTCTTCAGGTTCGGACCGTTCCTTCTCAGTCACGGATCGGACTGGCGGAGATTCAGGGTCAGGAACATAAGCGACCGGGTCACCGGTTTCTGCTTTTTTTTCCGGATTCAGGATGGAAGAGATGCCCGCAATCAACCCATCCAGGCGTTCGGAAAGCGGATCCTCTCCTGTTTCCGCCAATTGTACCAGCATGTCCACCCCCTGGAGGAGAGTATCCATCTCTTCTGGTCCAAGCCGGAGGCCCTTTTTCCGGACCGCAACAAAGCAGTCTTCCATGATATGAGCCAGCCTGACCGCACTGTCCAGTTCCATGATGCGCGCTCCGCCTTTGATGGAATGAGCGGCCCGCATAAGTTCTTCCACAGGAGCCATACTCCCGGAATCATTTTCAAGAGACAGAAGGGCTTTGCTCATTGCTGCCGCATGAGTTTCCACCTCGGCACGGAAAAGCTCCAGCATGGAACAGTTTTCCAGGTTCTGTGCACTCATGTGAGGCTCCTTTTGAGACTGGCAAAAAGAAGTCCGTCATCCAGCAGCGCGACATTCATGTTTTCCCAGGAGAAAATGTTTCGGGTGAACGCGGAACGGGATTTTGCCACTGTAACCGGTGTGTTCTGAAAACTGTCCGGATGAATCCGGCAGATGCCATGAATTTTCTCAACGGGGAACACCCACTGATTTCCCTCGGATGACACCACCATCATGCGCCTGTAACCTTTTTTCTCTCCGTTCTCCTCGGATTTTCCCCGGATATCCAGCAGGTCTTTGAGGGAAATACAAAGCTGAATCTCACCGTGGACATTGACCAGACCCAGCAGAACCGGATTTTTCCTGTGGGGAAGGGTATGAATTTTCTGAGGATCCACCACTTCTCTGAAAAGGCGGGTATGCAGGGCCAGCCATTCCTGCCAGACCCGGAAGATGACCACAGACACGGTTCCGGGTGATTCTGTTTCTTTCCCGGATGCCACAATTCCTGTCCATTCCTCCCGGCAGGCTTCCGGCAAATCCCGTTCCAGAAGATTCCGGCCTGCATGAATAAAGCGGTCACAGTTCCGGCAGTGAATCACCTCAGCCAGACGGGAGCATTGCGCTTTTTTTTTGCTGAACACCCCGATTTTCT
>CAZDIU010000052.1:0-17979 GCA_964505535.1 uncultured Desulfobacterales bacterium
AGTGCGTTATTTTTCCTGACACTTCACACTGACACCTGAAACCTCTTTTTTAATGGGGAAAACAGGGCCGGATTTCAAGGGCTTCCAAAGTGGCGGATATCTGCTGATCAATGCGGCGGAACCCTTTTTCGCTGAACCCTCCGGTTCCTTTCCCCAGCGCAATCAGATCCAGGGCTGCCAGTTCTATGGCCTTGAAACGGATGGGGATCATGGGGTGGGTGCGTATCCATGCGGCCCTGTCCGCAGCAGAGCGGAGCCGGGTTTCCAGTTCCGCATACTGGTTTCGGAAGGAACGGAGCGCACGGTTTTCATCAATGCCCTTCAGTCCGCTGGCCGTGCGGAACAGAGCGGTTGCTGCTGCGCCCAACTGGCCGCAGCACATCATTCCCACTCGGTCTGCCGAAACTTCCGCTGCCTGGGACCAGCGCAGCAGCAGCACACCGCCTTCGGGATCCTGATCTTTCACCAAAGGGTACAGATCCCGCACCGGAAACTGGGAATGCTGAAACACGACATGCCCCAGTTCATGCCCGAACACAAAACGCAGTTCATCTCCGACAAAATCATTGATCAGAGCGGAATGGATCAGGATGTCAAAACGTCTGTCATGGGCAAAAACACTGGCATTGTATTCCGGACTCTGCCGGACAAACAGATCGCCCTCAATTCCACCGCCCAGAACATTCAGGCACTGCCGGTAAATGGTATGAACATTGGGAAGAAGTTCCTCTGTGATGCGCACCGCATCTCCGAGAAGATCCCGGCGCCGTGCATCAAGGAACTGTTTGGATTTGTCATAATCCATGAGCGGAACCGGGCCGAACCGGGCTGAAATGGCTCTGAAGAGATGGCTTTCGTAACTGAAACGCAGTGCTTCCATATCTGTGGGCATGTTTCCTCCTCTTCTGGAAAATCGGGGCGGATAAAAAATAAATTGTATGATTTCCCCTTTATTTTGTCAATGAGATGAAAAAAATCCCTGCGGATTTCCGGCAGCTTTGATTCTGCCAGTTCATCCGTTCGGCCTGAACTGCGGATATTCATCAAAAATCTTGAAATTGACAGGATTCTGTGAGAAAAGGAAGAAGTGATGCGGATTCACTTTCAGACGCTGTTTTTTTGTGCATTTTGTGTGTTTCATGGTCAGAAAAAAATGGTGCTGTTTTTCCAGATTCCAAAAACATCTTGATATTGCACAATAAAGGAGACCCATTGAAAATCGGAAAAATTATCACATCAGACAGAGAGATCCGGCAGACACTTCAGGATGCAAAGGTCATCGCTGTTCTGGGGCTGAGTCCCAAACCGGACAGAGATTCCCACAAAGTGGCAAAGTATCTGAAAGAAAAGGGATATAAAATCATTCCGGTACGTCCGGGGCAAAAGGAGATTTTGGGAGAAGCCGCAGTGAAGTCTCTTGACGATCTGCGGGATCCGGTGGATATTGTGGATGTCTTCCGCAATTCAGAACAGATTGCCGCACATGTGCCCGAAGCCATCCGCCTGAAACCCAAAGTGTTCTGGATGCAGTTGGGCATTGAGAACACAGAAGCCGCAAAAGAACTTGCAGCCGCAGGCATAGACGTAATCATGAACCGATGCACCAAGATAGAATATGAGCGACTCATTGTCAAAAAAATCATCGTATAGGACAAAACGCAGCAGGACCAAAGCAGCAGTCTGTCACTGCTGCACAAAAACCGCTCCCTTTTTCTGGCAGTGCCGGGGCTGCGGTTTTGCCATGTGCCAGAACTGCATGGATGAGAATTTCTGGGGGCTGTCGTGCAACGGCATCACCTGGGTCTGTCCGGACTGCGGAGAGCAGAACGGTTTCGGAAACCAGTAAACCTGCGCGGATACCCTGTTGACAAATATCCGGGAGGGATTTATTTTCCCGAATGTCTTGTTTGGGGGAAACCGAAATCGGCATTTTTCCGG
Source organism: uncultured Desulfobacterales bacterium (assembly GCA_964505535.1). Classification (GTDB taxonomy): domain Bacteria; phylum Desulfobacterota; class Desulfobacteria; order Desulfobacterales; family Desulfococcaceae; genus JAABRU01. The sequence goes on from CAZDIU010000052.1 coordinate 1,939, forward strand.
AATTTCCCAACAAATCTGCGTTTCCGGATGGGAAACGCTCTGTTTTTTTGTACTCCCGGGATAAACCGGCAGGATATTCCGTCTGATTGCGAAAAAGAACGGCTGGGACGGAAGCGGAACGGAGGATGGTATGCTGGTGATTGAAACCAAAGAGGAAGTGTTTGAACGGGTGATCTCCCTGAAAAAGCCCCTGTGCAGTTACTGCGGCCGGGAAATGAGCCTGTGGGAAGTTCCGGATATCAATGTAAGTGACGGACTCGGATGGGGCACACCCTATCTTTTTGTCTGTTTTAACGATGAATGCAGCCTGTATTCCGGGGGGTGGAAAAATATTCAGGAAAACTACGGAAGATCAGCTTCATACCGCTGCATATGCTATCCGGGAACCGGAAATTACGAGTGCATGTCCGTATGGGGGCCGATGGGCGGTCATGGGCAGATTATTGACGATGAGGTGCTGTCCCGGCGGAAAGTTCTGAATGAAAAAACAGCCGAAGGCATGGCTGCTCTGGAAAAACATTCACAGACCGGGGACAGTGTTTCTGCGCGGGACATTCTCCTGGATGCAAACCAGCCCGCAGGGGTAAGATTGAAAGCCGCCATAATTCTTGGGGAAATGGGGGGTACAGACAGCATTGATCCCCTCAGAAACCATTCTTTCGGAAATGAGATTCTTCGGAAAAAAGTCGAAGAGACAATTGAAAAAATTCATCAGAGACATTTTACCCGTGAATGTCCTTTCTGCGCGGAACTCATCAAACAGCAGGCAAAAATCTGCAAACACTGCGGAAAGGAAGTGAACGGACACTGACAGGCAACGGGTTTGGCCTGCAACCTTAACCTTCCGGTATTTTAAAAAGTTTCACATCCCTTGGAAGTAAAAAATAAGCCCACAGTTTTGACACCTTTTCTGGGGAGGAAAACTGATGCTGCTGCAGGGTGGGGATTTCCGGGCAGTTGAGAAGAAATTCCACTGTCCCCTTTCCAAAAGGCAGAATAATTGTTTCAGTCAGTTGTAACAGAACTGACAGCCCTGCTCAAGGCAGGGGGGGTTTTAAGTCAGCAGTATTGTCCCCTGCCCCAGAGAAGGGGAGCGTTTTTATCAACCGGTTTGACCCGCTCCCCACAACTCTTTTCTTTCAGGCAATGGTATCCATCGCGGCAAATTCCGGCTCATGCAGGGGCAGCAGAATGTCGGCCATGTCCCGCACTTTCAGCATAATGTCATATGCCTCATACACATTCACATGGGTTCCGGGCGGAATGACTTCCATCTCCATGCCCCGGATTTCCGGAGGAGGATTGAAATTCTGGCTGATGACACAGAAACCGGTAATGACAGCCCTTCCCGAAGGCGTGTCAATCGCAATGCTCATGCCGCCTTCCGTATGCGCGGGCGTATGGATGCAGCGGATGCCCGGCAGAATTTCCGTATCTTTGTCCATAAGCCGCATCTGCCCATTTGCCTCCGCGTCCTCGATATAATCCTCCAGATACCGATAATCCAGCGGATGGGGATTGTGAATGCGCGCCACTTCCTTTTCATGCACCCAGATTTCCGCGTTCACGCACTTGTAATCGTTTTCACAGTGATCATTGTGCAGATGGGTGTGAATCACCATGTCAATATCTTCGGGCTTGAGATTCCACCGGGCCAGACCCTGCTCAAAGGTGTAAATCTTTCCGCCCAGAGTCTGCTCCCGTGCGGCAGACTGAACAGGATTCATTTCCCCTGTGTCCACCAGTATCTTCCGATCCCCGCCCTCAAGATACCAGCAGTAAATGGGAATGGTGTATTCCAGCCCGTTGTTGAACTGATAGGTCATCATGCTCTTGTCAAAAACCTTGCTCCCCATGACAATGGGATGAATGCGGTAGGTTTCCATATTCTCTCCTTTCAGGCAGCCTGCGCAGAAACATAAAAAGATAGTGGGTCAAATCGGTTGATGATGCAGAAAAAAACACTCCCCTCCCGCCGGGGGAGGGGATTTCAGATCAACGGATTTGACCCGCCACCCATAAAAAATACGGACAAAGCGGATACGGAACCAAACAGAAATTACGCAGTTGATAAAGAATCAATTCTGAACCCCTCAGGGTTTTGAAAAAAACCTGAGGGCTTATCCGCTCAACTGCGTAACGCCTGTCAAATTTTGAAACATTATAGCAGATTTTCGGAAATCAGAAAAATTTTTTCTTTATTTCTCAAATTCTGCCAAAAATCCTTTCCCGGAATTTGCATTGACAATTCAGTCAGAATACAGCAACATGACAGGGAAAAAACAAAACAGCAAGGAGCCAGAAACCATGTGCGTATGCGAACCTGCCAATGTGCTGGAGGAACTGCTCCGGCTGCTCAAGCTGGAGAAGATTGAGGAAAACATTTTTCGGGGCCAAAGTCAGGATCTGGGATTCGGCAATGTGTTCGGCGGCCAGGTGCTGGGACAGTCTTTGTCTGCCGCGTCCCGCACTGTATCCCCGGATCGGCCTGCCCACAGTCTGCACGCGTATTTTCTCCGTCCCGGAGATCCGACCCGTCCCATTGTGTATACGGTTGACTGCATCCGGGACGGAAAAAGTTTCACCACCCGCCGCGTCGTGGCCGTGCAGAAAGGCCAGGCCATTTTTTCCATGTCCGCGTCCTTTCACAGGGATGAACCCGGATTTGATCATCAGGATGAAATGCCGGATGTGCCCGGACCCGAAGGACTGGAACCTGAACTGGAAACAGCAAAACGCTTTGCGGACAGCATTCCGCCGGGAATCCGGGAAAAACTGCTGTGCCCCAAACCCATTGAAATCCGGCATGTGAATCCCATCAATCCCTTTGAACCGGAAAAAAGGCCCCCCCAGAAATATGTCTGGTTCCGCACTGGCGGCAGTATGCCGGATGACCCCGCTGCGCACCGGTATCTGCTGCTTTATGCCTCGGATTTCAATCTGGTGACAACCTCCCTTTATCCGCACGGCCACACCTTCTGGGAACCGGCCATGCAGATCGCGAGTCTGGATCATGCCATGTGGTTTCACAGGGATTTCCGCATGGATGAGTGGCTGCTTTATGCCATGTCCAGCCCCAGCGCGGGAAAGGCCAGAGGCATGGCCATTGGCCGCATCTTCACCCGCAGCGGAAAACTGGTTGCCACCGTGGCTCAGGAAGGCCTGATCCGTTACCACGGCCTGAAATGAAATGCCGCATTGTCAAAAGGACAATGTGAATCACTTTATTTGTCCGGAGTGTCAGAAAGCATGACACTTTTTCTGCTTCATGCACCAGACACTCCGGCCTGATTCCCGTTCAGATTGAAATGCTGAATGCAGTATCCGGGCATTCCTGACAACAGTGATCTTCAGATCTGTTATCACAGACACAATGCCGTTTCCTTAAGCAGAAAGTTCCCCTCCCACCGGTGGGAGGGGGCAGGGGGGTGGGAGAAGCAACAGTCTGCAATTTATGCCTGTTTTCATCCTCCCCTGCCCTCCCTCAGGGGAGGGGAGTCTTAAGGAAACGGCATTGATCACAGACAGATAAATTTTAATCACAGTTTGGTAACAATAATACCGATTCCCCATTGAAAAAATACTTACAGGCAGGCAAAAAGAAGTTTCCGTGTGTTCAAAAAACGGGAATCCATTAAGTACGCAAGCGAAAGTTTTCAGGTATAAAAAAAACCGGATTTTTTCGGAAAAATCCGGTTTTTCTGAAAACTTCACACCCGAAAATTTATGGAGCTTTACTTATTTTCAGCATGTTCCGGATACCGGCTTTCGCCGGTATGACGGAATTGCGTAAGGTGAGTGATTGACAAACTGAATTTTTTTAAAAAATCAATTTTTGATGCTCTGCCCTCCTGCCTTCTCTCAAGAGGGAATTTGATACCCTGAAATCTTTGAACTGGTCATGCAGCCAAATCCCTGTCCGTGCCCTTTATCAGATCCTGCAACTGCTCCACATAGCGGTTCAGATTTCTGGCCTGAAAATACATTTCTTCCGCAGCAGAATGGGTTTTCTGCGCATCTGCGGCATTTTGCTGTGTCACCTTGTCCATCACAGAAACAGATTTGCTGATCTGGAAGATGCCTTCGGCCTGTTCATTGGAGGCATGGGCGATTTCGCTGAGCAGTTCACCCACTTTTCCCGCGCTTGAGGCCACCTCCGCAAAAACCTGACTGGTCATGCTCACAAATTCCGCGCTGCCGCGGATTCTGCTCACCGTGCTTTCAATGAGAACGGACGTGTTTTTGGCAGCCTCGGCCGATCGCATGGCCAGATTCCGGACTTCTGCGGCCACAACCGCAAATCCGGCTCCTGTTTCACCGGCTCTGGCTGCCTCAACCGCCGCGTTCAGGGCCAGCAGATTGGTCTGGAATGCGATTTCATCAATGGTTTTCACAATTCTGGATGTTTCTTCGCTGGCACTGATCATCTCTGTCATTGAGACAGTCAGTTTTTTTACTGCCTCATCCGCCTTTTTCACCACCGCGACCGCCGCGTTCATCAGACGGTCGGCCTGAGAAGCATTGTCCGCGTTCCGCTTTGTCATGGCAGACATTTCTTCCAGAGAGGCGGAACTCTGCTCAACAGACGCGGCCTGATGGGATGAATTTTCAGAAAGAGACTGACTGGCACGGGTGACTTCCTGCGAAGCTCCGGCAAGTGATTCTCCGGCAGAGATAAGTCCCTCTGCTATTGTGCGGAGAGGTTTCACCGTTGCATTCACCAGCCGGACAATCAGCAGCACTGCAACGGAAATCACAATAAGCGAAAGCAGGATATTGACATTTTTCACCTGCCTGACAGGAGCCATGATTTCACTGTTCAGGGCAGCAACCCCCATTGTCCAGTCCGGTTCCCCGCATGGACTGATGGCAACGATTCCGTCCCCTGTTTTGGCGTCTGTGTATACAAAATGTCCCTGCTCCTGATTCACCAGTGCAGAACCGAAAGAAAAGTCTTTTATGCTGCGACTGATTGCCGACTGAGCAGGATGCGCCAGAATATTTCCCTGTCTGTCATACAGAAAGGCATATGCGGATTTTCCGGGATGAACGGTCTGGACAAAACGGGTGCTGATGAAATCCATTCGGATGATGCAGAAAAAAACGCCTTCTGTCTTTTCTCCGTATTTGATGGGTCCGGAGACAGCAAAAACAGGATTTCCCGTAACTTTGCTCACAAAGGAATCAGAGACACAGATTTTTCCCTTCATGGATTCCTGAAAGTAGTTCCGCTCAGAGACATTGATTTTTCCGATAATGCTTTCATCTCCGGCTGCCACCAGATTCCCGCCGGGATCCGCTATGCAGACATTCTCAAAGGCAGAATAGTTTTTCAGCAGAGTGCCAAGATCCTCAGAGGCTGACAGACGGGCATTTCTGCCCACATGGGTATCTTTGAGAGCGATTTGGTAAAGTTTGAACTGGCTCCATACCGTCACATCCATTTTTCTGTCTCTCACCCATTCCGCAATGGATTTGGCTGCGGAATCTGCAAGACGGACAAGCTGCTCATGGATACTGTCTTCTATGGTGCGGGAGAGCATCATGTAGGAAACCGCAACAGAAAGAATCATACCCAGGGCGATCAGCGCAACAGTGGGGATCAGATACCTGCTTTTCATGGACAGTTTCATAAATTTGCTCCTTTTTTTTCAAAAAATTCTCTCCAACTCTTCCTATAAGGGATTGTAAAAAAAGAACCTGTACAATTTTCCTGTCCGGAAACCCTGAGGGTTTTCAAAACCCTCAGGGTTTATAACAGGTTATTTTGATACAGACCCTAAGTTGAAATTCATATCCACTCTTTTGTCAATTCATCAATTTTCTGCATCTGCTCAATGGTGAAGGCAAGAACCCTGATGATGTTTCTCACGGTTCTGACTTCTGCAAGTGTCAGGATGCGATCTTTTCTGTCTTTGAGATATTTTGCCAGAACCTGATACCCGCCAATCTGAAACTGCCATACGTTTTCCGGCACATGGTCAAAATACTGATCCGCATTGATATGCAGCCGTTCAGATTCACTGCTTTTTCTGTATTCCGGTTTTACAACCGTGTGATCGCCTTTGCCTCTGTATTCTCCGATGGGAAATTCCGGAATGGTGTTCAGCAGATGCGCCTGAATGAGTTGCCATCCGAGTGCCGAGAGTTTTTCAAAAAGACTGCTGTCGCTGACAAAGGGAATGCGGGGAAAATCTGTTTTTAAAAATTCGGCATATTTTCTGCGGTAAGCAGGGCTGTGAAGAACTGCGTAAAGATAGCCCAGAATATTTTCCGGGGAGTGGTGTTTCTGATGGAGATTATTGATAAATTTGCGGAAATTTTCTGTGAGATTTTCTGTTTTCACAGGTTCTCTGTTTTGTGCAAAGAGGTCAGTGGCGTTTTCATAAAGATAAAGGGGAAAGACATTGCCATATCCTTTGCTGCTGACAAAAATTCTGTTATTGATAATATGCTGAGAGACAAACGCATAGCAGTATTCTGAAACATCATAGGCATACTGGCGCATACCAATCAGGCCGATATTGTCCCGCAGCAGATGTTTCATCACATCATATCTTGGTGTGCTGTGAAATCCCCGTCCTTTTCCGGTGTAACAAGTGTATCTTAAATCAAAAGGATGACAAAGAATCCTGACTGTTTTGTTTTCATGAGGTTTGGCATTTGTCAAATCTGCTTGTGCAAATGAGACTTGCCAGTCTCTCACATCCTTTCCCAATGCAAAAAATTCTCTGGCTTTCTCTTCTGAGAGCTGAATAAACTTGGTAACAGTCTCAAAAACTTCCTTTTCACTCATCCTGATTGTCAGATCATCCCTTGATGTCACAATTCCAACGCTGTTGATTTTAAAAATATCGCTTATGCTCCATCCCTGCTCATATGCTTCTCTTGCGCTTTCATCCCGGTATTGAAACAGATAAAAGGGCGCATTGGGTTTCAGTTCAGTTTTTTTCACGGATTTCAGGCTGTTTTCCATACACAGCCTGTATTTGTTTTCCCGCGTTCCCCAGAAATCCGCATGATGCACCTTTTTCTGCAACCCCGGCTTTTTCACCATGATGGAAATCGCGACACCCTGCTCAATGTCAAACACATTTTCATCCTTTTTGTCCTGGGGTGTTTTCTCCTTTTTTTTGGCATTTCCATGCAGATCAATGAAATACAGTTCATGGAAGGTGTTCATCAGGCTCTGCCGCATTCCGCGAAACGTGGGATTGTCCAGAAAAGAATGATTGGTGATGATGGCCACAATTCCTTCTTCCACCTGATCCATTTTGTCCTGGGCAAAGCGGATGAATTTCACATAATCATCCTGCAGCCCCCTGGGATTTCTTTCCTCCAGCTTTTTGTCGTCAACGGTATAATAATCTTTGATTTTTTCACTGATCCACTGACCTCTGTTTTTGGATTCGTAGGAATAGGGCGGATTGCCCATGATCACCAGAACAGGCTGATCTTTTACCGTCTGCGCGTGTCTGGTTTCTTCACTCAGCGCAGGAAGCAGGGGAATGGAAATCTGCCGGTCCGCGGGTTCAAGTGTATTGGTGAGAAATATTCGGAACCGCTCGTTTTCCTTCAGTTCATATCCATGATCTTTCAGAAACTGGGAGAGTTTCAGATGGGCAATGGTGTATGGGGCAATCAGATATTCAAAACCGCAGAGATTTTTCAGAATATGATCCTGAATCAGCAGTTCTTTCTCTCCCGCGTCCGGATAATCCCGGAAGATCTGCCGGATGACCTCCAGCAGAAATGTGCCGGTTCCCGCGGCAAAATCCAGAACCGTCACCTTTTCATGATCTGCCAGTCCTTCGGGAAGATGGAACACTTCTTTCAGCAGTTCGTTCACTGCGCGCACAATGAAATGGACAACCTGCGGCGGTGTGTAATACACCCCTTTGGATTTGCGGAGTTTTTTGTCATAGGCTGCCAGAAAGTCCTCGTAAAAATACACATAGGGATCTTTGGCCGCATACGGGTCTTCCTGATCTCTGAATGTCCGTGCAAAGGAAAGGGCTGCTTTGATGTCCCGGAAATTCATGGTGCTGAAAATGCTCAGCACTTCCTCCACCACCCAGCGGATGTCATGATATTCTTTGCGGTTCAGGACCTTCAGAAATTCCACAAGCTCCCGGATCAGTTCAAAATTGGCCGGAATAAAGTCTTCCGCATTGGACAGGGTGACGGTTTTTGCATCTGCATTGAGTTTTGCCAGAAACAGGCCGTAGATCAGGTTTTGTGAAAACGCATCCGCAAACTCCGCAAGGCTCAGTTCTTTGAACACATATTTCTGAAATGTCTGCCAAAGTCCGTACAGTCTGCCTTTGGTGTCCTCTTTTTCCTGACGCGACAGTTCCTCTGCCAGAAAGTCTTTGAGCATTTTTCCCCGGATTGCCAAAGCTGCGGCCAAATCTTTGGGTTTTCCAATGCCTTTGGGCGCAGAGGAGAAAAAGCCTTTGATGAGATCATGGACGGCCTGAAGGTTTTGGGGATCAGGTTTTGTTTTGTCTTCCATATCGGAAAGAGAGCACAGGGTTTTCCGCTGAATGCTGTCTTTGCTGATCCAAATCCATTCCAGATAATTGGTGACAAGAAGATTGTCGGAAAGCTGCTGATATTTTCTGATTTGCACGGATTTGAGAACCTTATCAAGGGATTCACCGATTTTTTTGTTCTCAATGTATCCGGCAATGCAGCCTGTTTTGCTGATTTTGAAATCGGGCGCGCCGAATTTTCCTTCCCGTCTGCCTTCATGGCGTATGCTGATGCTGCTGTCCACATCAGCGGCAATCGCGGTCAGCAGGGCTTTGAGTTCCGGACGGAGGGAATGCTCGGTAATCTCAGAAAGATTTGCTGTCCGCAGGGCTTTGAGATATGCAGAGAAATATTCCATGAATCACACTATAGGGGATATTGGCTTTATGGTCAATAAAATATATTATCGGGGATAACATGAAATCGCAGTGCCTTTGCCTGATACCGATTCCCCATTGAAAAGATGCTTGTAAGCAGGCAGAAAGAAGTTTTCGGGTATTCAAAAAACCGGATTTTTCCGAAAAATCCGGTTTTTCAGGGGAACCTGTTTTTCACATCAATGGAGAATCGGTATGACACAGAATTTCCGGGAGCCGGGGGAATGCGGCACAGAGATCCAATTATATCTTGATATTTCGATGCATCCATATTAAATATCGAAAATTCCGGTCCGAACAACACCAACCGTAACCGTCAGACGAACAGGTGATAAAAATGGCCAAAATAACAAAATACTGGGCTGCAGACGGTCTGTATCTGATTGAAATTCCGGAAGCGGGACTCTGGATACAGTGCGGATGTCCTGCTGACAGCGTCAAACATCTCATGAAGCGGGGCCTGATTATCCCCAAGGAAAAGGAGGGGGTGCGGTATGAAACCGGCCCCAATGCGGTACTGCTCTCGGATATTTTGGTGCAGAACGGCAGTTTTGCCAATCTTGCAGAGTTTCCTGTGCTGCAGATGCTGTACCGCCAGGGCATGATTCTGCCCAATCATCCCAACAATACGGGCATCAAACCCATGCTCATCGGTCTGGCAGAACAGGTGCAGGCACAGATTGGGTATATCTACCGGGGAAATTACGGGCTGGTTTCCGAAGAGGAGATTGTCAGCACCGGCATCTCACCGGAACAGGCCCATGAAATGATGCGTCTCAAACTCAAGTTTGCGTTCGGACGGATCAGCCCCGCGGAAGAGCTTCTGGATACCCGGATTGTGGAAAACTCACCGGCGGAAATCCGCAACGGCGTCTGGATTCGCCGTATCCGTCTGAATGTCTTTGAATTCCGCTATCAGGGCGAAACCGTCACAGTGGATCTCAATCTTGCTCCCCACAAAAGCTATGAACCTCCCTATCCGCTGGGATTTCATCATATCAACCGGGAATATTTTGCTGTGATTCATTCGGGCGAGGGGGATGGATGGAATATCAACCATCCCTGCATGTCCAGCATTCTCATGTTTCAGGGCAAGATCTATCTGATTGATGCAGGTCCCAATGTGCTTTACAGTCTGCGGGCTTTGGGCATCGGGGTCAATGAAATTGAGGGCATTTTTCACACCCACGCGCATGATGATCATTTTGCGGGTTTTACGATGCTCATGCGCTCGGATCATCGCATCAAATACTTTGCCACCCCTCTTGTGCGGGCTTCTGTGGCAAGAAAACTTTCCGCGCTGATGTCCATGAGCGAATCCAATCTTTTTGAGTATTTTGAAGTGCATGATCTGAATTTTGACAAATGGAATGACATCAACGGTCTGGAGGTCAAACCGGTTTTTTCTCCCCATCCGGTGGAAACCAGCATTCTCATGTTCCGCACCCTGTGGGAGGACGGCTACCGCACCTATGCCCATTTTGCTGACATTGTGTCTCTGGATGTTCTCAGAACATTCGTCACCACGGATGATTCTGCCATTGGCATTTCACCGGAATATTTTGAAAAAGTCAAAGAAATCTATCTGAGCCGTTTTCATGTAAAAAAACTGGATGTGGGCGGCGGTCTGATCCACGGGGATGCAAAGGATTTCAAAAATGATCCCTCGGACAAGATTATCCTGTCGCACACCTCCTCGGAACTCAGCAATGAGCAGAAGGAAATCGGATCCGGCGCTCCCTTTGGCATGGTGGACGTGCTGATTCCCACTTCCCAGAATTATCTTCATCTTTTTGCGCTGGAATTTCTCCAGTCCTATTTCCCACTGGCTCCCATACATGATCTCAGGATTCTGCTCAACAACAATCTGGTCACTTTCAATCCCCATTCCATTCTTCTCAAAGACGGGCTGGTTGCTGATGAGATTTATCTGATTCTTACCGGCAATGTGGAACGGATTCAGTCGGAAACCGGTATGCACAATATCCTGTCCGCAGGCGCGCTGGTGGGGGAAATGTCGGCTCTGGAGGGAATTCCCTCGGCCGGAACCTGCCGGGCCTCCAATTTTGTTCAGGCCCTGCGCATTCCCCGCACCCTGTATTTCCAGTTTGTCATGCGCAACAATCTGTATGAGGATATCAAGCGTCTGCAGAAAAACCGGGACTTTCTGCAGCAGACCTGGCTGCTGGGCGAGGTGGTTTCCTATCCCACTCAGAACAGTCTGGCCAAGGCCATGAAATCCCATCACTACGCGCAGGGACAGGAACTGCCCCTGGCCGTGTATTCGGATATTTTCATTGTCAAGTCCGGGAAACTGGAGAAATATGTGGAAAAAAATGTTGTGGAAATCCTCTATCCCGCCCATTTTTTCGGAGAGGAGTGTGTTCTGTTCCAAAAAACAGTGGGATACCGGATACGCGCGGTGGAAGATACAGAAGTGTATCGGATTCCGGGGCAGATGCTGCTGAAAATTCCCGTGGTTCGATGGAAACTCTTTGAGATTTATCAGAAACGCACGGAAATTGAAGTGGCCTCAGAGAGATCCGGCGGAGCGGAGGTTCAGGACTGACAGTGCCTGCCCGTGTTTCGGCAGAAACAGGCTGGGGAAAAAAGATAGTGTCAAATCGGTTGATGAGGCAAAAAATTTTCTCCTGTAACCGGAAGAGAGAATTTCAGGCGATTTGACCCACTACCAAAAAAAGAAAGGCAATGTCTGCTGACATTGCCCTGACCCATTGGATAATAAAGATTTTTTAAAATTAAGGAGAAATATTTTGCCGGATTCCGGAAACCACCTGCAGAGCCCGGATGGCCTCTTCAAGGCCGATTCTCCCGTCTTCACCCGCATCCCATTTTTTTACCGCAGCTTTTACAGCCGCGTCCATGTCTTCTTCCGAATAGCAGGCTCCTGAAGAAGGGCCTGTTATGGCTTCAATGTTCACTTCAGACATATCGGCAGCTTTTCCCACAGTGATTCTGCCTCCGTAGGGGGATGTCACCAGAAGTTTGCTTCCGTTTTTATATACATGGAGAATCGCTGTTTCACCGGGAACAGCCCCATCCGGCTGGCTGATTTCATGATAAATCGGAATGGAGATATGATAGGTGTCATATTCCTCGCGCAAACCGTCCCTGTCTTCTGCTGCGGGAGAAAAAGGCATGGAATTCTGATCGGTTGCGATAACAATATACGTATTGCCATCGTCATGGCTGACCTGACTGCCATTGATTTTCAGGGTTCCGGCAATGATAAAAGGCTGCGGCGGCCAGGATGCACTCCACAGGCCCCCCGGAATGCCAAGAACAAGGCACAGGCACAGAACTGCTGTTATTTTGTTTACAGTTGCCATATCTCTCCCCTCATCAGCCATCCGGTTTCTCCAAAAACCATTTCTGAAAAAATGGGAAAAAACCTGTGACTGATCCCTTATTTTTGTTTTGAATCGGGATGCTTCATAACCTTGCGGTCAGTGTATCTTACAGATTATGCACAAGGTTATCAATGGGGGAATAAAGGGATTGTGGATAGGGAATCAGTGTATGGGGATGGGGAAATCAGTGTATTGAAATGGGGAAATTCATGTATTGGCAGGCAGGATTGCCCTGCCCTGCAGCATTTCGGAATGTTGGACATGCTTGTAATTCAGGTGGTGGTTCTGCATATACTGATAAAAGAATTAACTGCTTAATGGGCTGTCAGCCAAATTCTTTATATTTGTGTTCAGGTGTCAGGGAACAGACTCTGAAACCTGAACACTGAAACCGGCCTGTCAGAAATTTAGGACTTACGCAGTTGCTTAAAAAAGTCCCTTATTAAACCCTGAGGGTTTTCAAAACCCTCAGGGTTTATCCGGTCAACTGCGTAACTCCTAAAATTTTCAAATCCTTAAATGTGAAAGAATTTTTTTGACAACCCACTTAACCCTGCAACGTCACTTTTGTCCGGGCCGGGGTTCGCAGAATTGTGGAAGAAAGCGAGGACATGGAAGTGCTCGCGGAAGCCACGGACGGAAATGAGGCCATTCGCAAGGCATTGGAAAAAAGCCGGAGATGCTGCGCTGTCTGACTGTTGGAGATACCAACCGTGAAATCGCGGATGCGTATCGCATCAGCATCAAAACCGTTGACACCTGCCGCTTCCGGCTTCTGAAAAAACTCAACCTGCGCAACAATGCGGAAATCTCCTGCTTTGCCATTCAGAACCGGCTGATTGATCCCTGATTGTTTTTTTACAGATTCTTCCCGGCTATGGCCCTTCCCGCGATTCTGCCGGTCAGGATGCAACTGCCCAGAAAGGTTCCTTCCAGAGAGCCCTTGCCGTGTATGCCGCCGCCGCCGAATCCTGCGGCTTCTCCCGCTGCATAAAGCCCCGGAACCGGCTGCTGATTTGCATCCAGAACCCGGCTTTGCAGATCGGTCTGAATGCCGCCCAGACTTTTGCGGCTGAGAATAAATTCCCGGATGGCAATCAGGGGCCGGGCTTTGGGATCATCAATTTTCTGAAAACAGCAGGTGCGGAGCCGGTCTCCCCGGTAGTTGCGGAAATTGGCAATCCTGCGCAACTGCTCATCGTTGAAATACCGGCATCCCCGTTCAATCTGTGCGTCATAGGCACGGATATCTGACAGCATTCCCTCTTTGTCAATGCGGAAACCATCCAGGCTGAGGCCGTCCATTTTTTCCGCGAGTCCGGAAAGGGAATCTGCCGTGACCATGTCTTTGGATTCTTTCAGCAGACGCCGCACCAGTTCCCTGTCCCCGAAAAGAACATTTTTGAGCAGTTGAAATTTCTTTTTGTGGCGGAAGGCTGTCATATAGTCGCACCCGGAAACCGCGAGTTCCTTGATGGCGATTTTCCAGTTCAGCACCTGCCAGGAATACTGCGCCGGGGAGGTGGTGATCCGTTCCACATTGTAACGGGTATCCGTATAACCCATAAGCGGCATGGGTGCAAAACGCCTGCCGCAGGCATCCATCCACAGGGCAGAGCGGGGCGGAACCAGGCTCAGTCCCTCATTGGGCATCTGCGCATGGGGATGGGGAATTCCTGCCGGATAATGCCACTGTTTGTCCAGATGCGTCAGTGCACCGCCCTGTTTTTCCACAGCATCGTGCAGCAGTCCGTCCGCAAATCTGTGGGAACCGTTGAGCAGCGTTTTGGGCGGATTGCCCCATTCTTTGTACCAGTTGGCCCGGACTTTGCGCAGATCCCCGCCGCAAATCCCGCCGGATGCAATGACCAGTGCATCGGCTGCGGCCTCGAATTCCGTCCCGGTTTTTTCATGAATGCCCGCGCACCCGCATACAGAGCCGCTGGTGCGGAGGATCTGATTCACCTGATGATCAAAACAGATTGCAAGATTTTTCCGCCGGGGATGGGTTTCCAGATGATGCAGCAGGGCTTCGGTAATGGCATATCCCGTACCCCAGGCAATATGCCAGCGGGGAACCGAGTTTCCGGGACGGAAAAGCCCCCGTTCCGGCCAGTTGACCAGAGGAAGGAAACTGACCGAGCGCCGGGTAAGCCAGTCATAAATGAGATCACGGGAGCGTTCCACATAGGTTTTTGCCCATTGTTTGGGCAGGATGTCCTTTTCCCCGAAATTCGCGTACTGATGCCAGTCTGACAAAGCCAGTTCAGGAGTGTCCCGGATGCCGAGCTTTCGTTGCAGGGGCGTGTCCACAAACATGATGCCGCCGAAAGATTTTTTTGCCAGACCGCCGAAATTTTCCTGCGCATCCCGTTCCAGCAGGATAACCCTGCGGTTATGATCCAGCAGTTCAATGGCTGTAGCAATACCGGCCAGCCCGCCGCCTGCGATAATCACATCGCTTTCATATTTCTGTGTTGGCATGATGTTTATCCTTATTCAAATCCCAAATCTCTCCGTATTCCCTCTGCCACGCGATCCGCCAAAGCCATGATGGTTAAATAGGGGTTGACTTCCGCGGAATCCGGAAACAGGCTTGCATCCGCCACATAGAGATGATCAAAGCCATGCACTTTTCCCCATGAATTGCACACAGATGTTTTCGGGTCTGTTCCCATGCGGCATCCGCCCATCATGTGCGCGGCAGACAGGGAAATCTGCCCGGATCTGAAATAACGGGATGAAATGACTTCCTCCAGACGGTCAGCCTGATCCGCGTATGTGAAAAAATTCTCTGACGCGGGAATATGCGCGCGGTACGCGCCGGATGCGAAAAATATCTCTGCTCCGGCCTGCATGGCATGGACAAAGGCATGGCGGATATCCGAATCAATGCGGTAATAAACCTGGGGATTTCCTTTTCGGTCAATGGTGATCCGGTTTTCATGCCGGGCTTTGTCCAGCACCAGAATCAGGAGCATCTGCAGGTGGGAAAAGCGGGAAAGAAGCGCATCAGGTTCTTCCCCGAAACCGCAAAGGTTTTTGGCTGCGGTAAAGGGAAAATACATGCAGGTTTCCAGAAGAAACCTTTCCTTTTTCACAAACTCATCACAGTAATAACTTTTGGGATGCCCGATGCCTGCGTTGACCGGGTTCCGGTGTTCGGCCATCAGGGTCAAAGCCGGATGGCAGGTAAAATAATGTCCGATGGCATTGGAAAAATTTCTGCCGAAAGAACGCATAAGGAGCGGAGGGCTGTTCATGGTTCCCGCGCAAAGCACGATTTTTTCTGCCCGGAACCGGTAGCGGCCGGGGGCCAGATGGGAAGGGGCAAGTCCGTGTTCCGGGGGCATGACCCTTGCGATCACATCGTGTCCTTCAACGCGTTCAGCCCGGCAGAAAGGAATGACCTCCACCCCGTTTTTTTCTGCCTGCGGAATCTGCACCACTGCCGTTCCCTGTTTGGCCTGATGCGGACAGCCCATATTGCAGGTGTTCAGGCCCCTGCAGTCCCGGATATTCAGGGGAAACTGTCCGTGAGACCAGCCAAGTTTTTGGCAGGCTTCGGCAAAAAGATGGTTGTTTCGGTTGATTTTTTCCGGGGGCAGGAAGGAAACATTGTTTTCTCGCATATATTTTTCTTCCAGTTAGGACTGAAAAGCTAAAATTACAGGCATCTCTCTGATATTATCGAGCATTGGGCTGTATAAAACTTTTTAATTATCCAGGTATGGCATTCCTCGAACCTTTTGAAGTAG
>CAZDIU010000052.1:17989-22210 GCA_964505535.1 uncultured Desulfobacterales bacterium
CTCCCATATATTTCTCCATGCGGGGAGCCATATCTCTGCTTTCAATGCCCGGAACATTCCATTTTCCCAGAACCGAATCCGGAACCCGGAAGGTGACGCCCGTATAGACATTGGTGGAACCGCCCACCCCTTTGGCAAAGGCCAGCGTCATATCCTGAGAGGCTGTCTGAAATCCGCCGCTGTCAACATAGTATTTCCGGACCATCCCCATTTCCTGCCGGGTATTGTCGGCAGGATGGAAGCGCCCGCCCCATTCCAGAAGGGCAACCGTTGCCCCTTTCCGGCACAGGGGAGACAGTTCTTTCGCGACGGTTCCGCCGCCCGCGCCGGAACCGATGATCACAATGTCATAATTCAGAATCTTCTCATCCATTTTCAGCCTCTTTCACATAGTAGCGGATACGGGGATAAACAGATGCCTGTCCGTACACTCCGAGTTTTGCCAGGGTGTTGAGTCCCCAGAATCCCTTGCGCAGCAGAGGGACCGGACAGTTGAAAAAAAAGTTCAGCACCTTTTTCTGTTCAGGCACAGACAGAAACCGGAAAAGCCGCAGTCCCGCAGCAACAGCCACTGTGTCAATAAGATGCAGAAACAGGGCAAGCCGGATGCGGTTTTTCCGGGGCTGGGTTTCCAGCAGTTCATTGACCAGTCCGCGGGATTCTTCCTTTTGTGCAATGGAAAATCCCCGGCTCATGGGAACCAGACAATGCTGAAGGGCTTCAAAGCGCAGGATTCTTTTTCCGTGCAGGAAAGGCTGTTTTTTCATAGTTCCTCTTCTTTCAGGGCTTCAGGCCGGATTTCAATAAAGGGGCGGATGAGACGAATCCATTCCGAGCGCTGGTGCCGGTAATATTCCGGATCAGGCTGCCCCACAGACTGTATCGCCATGCCCCGCATGGCATTGATGCTCAGAAGCATCAGGGTTTCAATCTGAAAATCACTGCTGTTTTTGGCGGTGAAATACATTTTCCAGGCACGGGACATGGAGGCATGAAAATGCCTGAGCACCGGGATCAGCCGTTCCCGCAGTTCTTTGTCGGTGCGGCATGCCACGTTGAATTCCAGCCATACATCCCGATGTCTGCCTGTATAGAAACGGTTCCAGATGAAATCAAAAAGACTTTCCAGACTCAGGTTTTCCGGGGCAGCATCTGTGACCATCTGCCTGGTCAGGGAGATGGCCTGTTCCAGAATGCATTCCGCAGATGCTGCAACCAGTTCCATTTTGTTTTCAAAATGATGACGCCATGCCCCGCGGGAAACCCCGGCTTTTTCCAGAATGCGGGAAAGGGAAGTGCCGTGATAGCCGACCTGCTGCAGACAGTCCAGTGTGGCTTCAATCAGGCACTCCCGCGTATGTGCGCTCCGTTCCTTCTGTGTTCTCCGGGGTTTCTTTTCCTTTTTCATTCCCCTTTCACCATTTCCAGACCTTTGTCAAATGCCTTCAGGTTGATTTCCGTTTTTTGGGGGGACATGGTTTCCGAAAGCACAGCCTCAAAATCCCGGCGGTCAAGGGGCAGTCCGTTGAACCCGGCAAGAGCACCGATCATCATGATATTTCCGAAAATCGGGTTGCCCAGTTTCATGGCCTCATCTGTGGCATTGAGGAAGCAGGCCGAGACCGACAGATCCCGGATGTGCTTTTCCAAATCTTTGAGGTCAGGATAATTCTGCTGTCCTGTGATGACGCCCGCAGAATGGATGGGGCGCATATTGCACAGCACCCGGACATCCCGATTGCCGTAATCCATCAGCACACGAAGGGCTTCGGTGGGTTCCAGCGCCACAATCATATGGGCTTTTCCTTTGGGAATCTGGGGAGACCAGCCGCCTTCCCTTGAAATCCGCAGGTGGCTCATGACGGAACCGCCCCTCTGGGAAGCGCCAAAGGTTTCGCCGATGGTGACATCAAAACCGCTGCGGGAAAGCATATTGCCCACAAGGCGGGAGGCCATCACATTTCCCTGGCCGCCCACGCCGGTGATAATCAGGTTATACGGATCATAAGGCAGGGTCCGATTCATCATGCCACCTCCTTTTTCTCAATCGCACCCACCGGGCAGATGGACGCACAGAAACCGCAGCCTGAGCAGATCACCGGATCAATCCGGGCTTTTTTCTTTTCCCGATCCCAGATCATTCCGGGACAGCCGAAGATGCGGGTGCACAGCCGGTTGCATCCGCAGTTTTCGCCCAGGCATTTTTCTTCGTTTACGGACATATCAAAAAGTTTTCGACCCTTCTTTTCCGGGCTCAGTGCGCAGATCTGCCGTAAGATGATCACATGAACCCCGGTGCGGTTCTGCAGGGTTTCCAGCAGGATTTTCTGCGTGTTTTCCGCATCAAAGGGATCGCAGATTTTCACATCCGCTCCCATAGCCCTGCAGACCTCGGCAATGTCCACACCCGGGGCATCCACACTCAGGGCATCTCTGCAAAGTCCGGGATGGGGCTGAAACCCGGTCATGCCGGTTCCGCTGTTGTCCAGAATCAGCAGGGTAATATTGGAACGGTGATGCACCGCGTTGACCAGAGCGGGCATGGCTGCATGAAAAAAGGTGGAATCCCCGCACACGGCCAGAACCGGCTGATCCATGCCGAACTGCCGCAGTTTGCCGAAACCCGAGGCCGCACCGCTTCCCGATCCCATGGAATGAACAGTTTTCAGCACGCTGTAACCGGAGGGAAGCATTCCGAGAGTGTAGCAGCCGATATCCCCGCAGACAAACCCTTCCCGGTTGTCCAGTTGCAGCACCCGGTGAATGGACCAGTAGGAAGCCCGGTGGGGACAGCCCGCGCAGAAGGTCCAGTCTCTGGCCGGCGCGTTGAAAAAAACCGACAGTTTTGCCTGTTTTTCATAATCCGCATCCATGCCGCTGTACGGAATTCCCAGAATTTTGGACAGAGCCGCGGCCACCAGATCCGGATTCAGTTCCCCCACCGAAGGCAGGCTGCCGTCCCGCTTGCCGAAAAAGGTTTTGACACCGATGCCGGGAGCCAGTTCTGCGGCAAGGATTTTGACATTTTCCTCCAGAAAGGGAATGACCTCTTCCACGATCAGCGCTTTTTCGCTGTGCTGCAGATGTTTTTCCACCAGGCTGGAAGGAAGGGGCCAGGTGCATCCCAGTTTGAGAATGCCCACCCGATCCCCGGCATTCAGGAGCCGGACCGCTTCCCGTGTGTAAAGAGAACAGGCAGAAGCCGTGATAACCAGCAAATCCGGTTTTTCCGGGCCGGTGTAAGTGTTGAAGGGAGCGGATTCAAAGCGTTCTGCGGCTTTCTTCAGTTTTTCCTGCTGCTGCCCGTGCTTGTAGGGAACCGGCGCACTCATGACCACACCTTCCATTGGGTCCAGGATGAAACCGCTGTGCCGGAATTCTGCCCGTTTCCCCGGCTTGGGGATCGGCCCCACAGTGACATTTCCGCTGGCATGGGAAAGTCTGGTCACACTCCGCACCATGACCAGGCTCCGCAGTTCTTCAGACAGGTCAAAGGCCCATTTCATCATGTCTTTGGCTTCCTGAAAATCCCCGGGTTCCAGCAGGGGGATTTCCAGCAGCCGGGCAAAATGCCGGGATTCGCCTTCATTGACACTGGACAGCGCGCCCGGATCATCGCAGGGAACCAGCACCATTCCGCCCCGGATACCGGAACCGGCCAGATGCAGCAGAAAATCCGATGCCACGTTCACGCCGTTCTGCTTCATCACGCACAGGGAACGCAGACCCGCGAAGGACGCGGCAGCCGCGACTTCCGCAGCCACTTTTTCATTCACCGACCATTCCACATAAATCCCGGCTTTGTCCGCCATTTTTGCCAGATTTTCGATGATTTCCGAAGAAGGGGTTCCCGGATACCCGGCTGCCACCCGGACACCGGCTTCCAGCGCTCCCCGTGCAATGGCCTCGTTTCCCATGAACAGGTGGCGGGTTCCTTCCTGCGCATTTATGATTGCTGTCATGCGGCCTCCTTTTCCATCATCTTCTGAAAAACCGCTTCCGGCATCCGGATGGCGGCCCGTTTTCCTTCTTCCCCGGTATTGACCAGCCCTTTTTCCGCAGCAAGGCGGATTGCTCTGCGTTTTTTATTGGCCGCAGCCCCGCGCAGATTTTCCAAATTTTCTTTTGGCATGGCCTCTGTGATCAGCCAGCCTTGTTCGCGGGCTTTTTTCACAATTTCTTTTCCTCTTTCCGTGCGGATGATAAGCGTATTCCATCCGG
>CAZDIU010000053.1:0-21921 GCA_964505535.1 uncultured Desulfobacterales bacterium
TTATCCCGAACACCCAATCCCTGCTTTTGAGGAATTTTGCAATGACTATACTTTGTCATTTTTCAATCCGTCCGGAGATGGCAAAGGCAGGGTTTTTATTATTTTTGTCGGTGAGGAAGAAGCAGGCACAGTCGGGTATGATCTGCTTGACATAAAGAAAAATCGTGTTGTGCTGGATATATGGATGAAAGCGGAGCAATATTGCGGTTTCGGTTATGGCAGTGATTCATTGAATGCTCTTTCCCGCTTTATACATGAAAATTATGGAATCACAAATTTTTTAATATCTCCTTCCGCAACAAATAAAAGAGCCATTGCCGCTTATCGCAAGGCGGGTTTTGAATATATAAAGACAATGACCAGAGAAGAGCAGGAAAAAGAATTCGGATTATCTGAATATGACGACAATATTTTAATGATAAAAAAACTTGTAACCAGTCGGTCAAGCGGATTGCCCTGACAGGCAGCCGCTTACTTCTTGTTGCCGAGAGCGGCGAATTTCATCCGCCGCCCGTTAGGGTTTGTAAAAAAATAACCTGTACAATTTTTTCGTCCCAAACCCTGAGGGTTTTGAAAATCCTCAGGGTTTGCAGCAAGTTGTTTTTATACAGACCCTTAGCATTTTTACAAAAGAGGGAAGTATGATGTACCCCAAAAAAATTCGGACACTGGAATAAGGTCTGTGATAAGCAAGACTCCAAGGCAACAAAAGGAGGCGATGAAAAATGTCGAAAGTCCGTAAGAAACACTCAGATTCATTTAAAGCCAAACCAGTGCCGGAAGCTGTGAAAAAAGAAAAGACAATGGGAAAAAAGTTAAACCGCTTAAACCCAACAGCCAGAAACAACAAAATTTGTTTTGGCAAGCATTGGAAAGGCATGGGAGAAATCTGCTGACAGTCAAAGTTTAAGCATAAAAAAATGAGGCATTTTCACAAAGAACGCAAAATTGTTTTGTACAGCGGTTCGGTTTTTAAATAACGATAAACAGGTTTAAACCGCCACCCATCAGAGATATGGGCGGATGTTTTCAGAAATATTGACAAGGCTGGCAAAACAGTATATTGTTTTCTTAATAATTCTGCAAATAATTCTACTTTGATATCAGGATTGCATATGCTGCCCATTGAATTGGAAAAGAATATTGCACAAGCCGAACATCCCGGAGAACTGGCTGTGGATCTCATGATGTCCCTCCAGGAGCAGTACGGGTATCTGAGCGATGAGGCTGTGGAGGAAACAGCCCGAAAGCTGGGCATGACACATCTGGAAGTGGATGAACTGGCCACATTCTATACTTTCCTTTACCGGGAGCCGGTGGGAAAATATGTGATTCATATCTGTGACAGCGTGATCTGCTGGATGGACGGTTCCGAGACCATTGGTGAGCATCTCTGCCGGAAGCTGGGAGTTGAAATGGGGCAGACCACAGCGGACGGCCTGTTCACGCTGCTGCCGGTCTGCTGCATTGGGTACTGTGATCGTTCTCCGGCCATTCTGATCAACAAAAAGGTGTATGGCCCGCTGACCATTGAAAAACTGGATGAGATTCTTGAACAGTTGAAAATTGCTGAATAACTGTTGCTTCGTTTCACTTAAAATTGCAGGCCGGATTAGCGTCAGTGTAATCCGGCATTCCGGTTTTGCCCTGAAATTCACCCACAATTTTAGCTGAAACAATACACTATGATGAGGAGAGGAGACAGTCAGTATGAAAATCACTCTGATGTCATGCAGTGACCATCCTGAAATATTATGGAATGCCTTCCGGATGGGAAATATGATGCTTGAAAAAATGGAGGATGTCACCATTTTTCTCAATGGCCCGTCTGTGAATTACGCTTCCCTGTCCTCAAAAGAATATCCTGTCAATGATCTGGCAAAAACCTTCACTCTGTCAGAAGGAGTACTGCTTGCCTGAGGCAAACTGCTTGACCTTCACGGAGTGAAGGAAACTTATCATCAAAGGGCAAAACAGGGGGATCTGTACCGGCTTATCCTGGAAAGTGATCGGTTTATAACCTTTTGATTTTGAAAAGAGACATGTCATTGAATACCGAAAAAGAAAAATATCCGCAGATACTGCTGCAGAACCGGAAACCAGACCGCATTGCCACGATGGAAGATTATCAGCAGAGCCGCGGTTATCAGGCTTTGGCAGATGTGCTGAAAAACAGAAACCCCAGAGACATTCAGGAACTTCTGCTGGATGCCTCTCTGCTGGGACGGGGGGGAGCCGCATTTCCGGCCGGACGGAAAATGATGACTGTGGCGGAAAACGCTCCCCATCCCCGGTATGTCATCTGCAATGCGGATGAAATGGAGCCGGGAACCTTCAAGGATCGGGTGCTGATTCATGCGGATCCGCACCAGTTGATTGAAGGCATGGCCATTGCCGGATACGCGATTGCCGCATCCAAAGGCATTATCTTCATCCGTCCTGAATATGAAAGCGCAGCCCGGATTCTGGAGCGGGAAATTGAAATTGCCAGAGCAGCCGGATATGTGGGCAAAAATATTCTGGGATCCGGCTACAGTTATGAACTCATTGTTCACCGCAGCGGCGGACGCTATATCTGCGGTGAGGTCACAGCCCAGATCAACGCACTCATGGGGAAGAGACCCAATCCCAAACAGCCTCCGCCTTATCCCACAGAAAAGGGACTGTGGGACAAACCCACTGTGATACAGAATGTGGAAACCCTGTGCTGCATGCCCCATATTGTCAGAAACGGCGCGCAGTGGTTCAAATCGCTGGCTTTGACTGAAACCGGTGCTGGAACAAAACTCTACGGCATCAGCGGAAAAGTGAACAGGCCCGGATGCTATGAACTGCCCATGGGCATCCGTCTGAGCGAAATCATTGAAGACTGTGCCGGAGGAATGCGTCCCGGTTCTGAATTCAAAGCCTGTCTGCCGGGCGGAGCATCCACCCAGTTTCTTCCCAAGGAATTTTATCACATTGCAATGGATTTTGACACGCTGCGCAAAGAGGGACATCGGCTGGGAACTGCCGCGATTATGGTGTTTGATCACAAAACCTGCATGGTGGCAGCAACATTGAATCTGATGGAATTTTTTGCAAGAGAATCCTGCGGCTGGTGCACACCGTGCAGGGAAGGAGTGCCGTATATCCGGGATATTCTGCAGCGCATTGAAAACGGCGAGGGTGAGGAATCTTTCATACCCCTGCTTCGGAAACTTTGCAAACATCTCTGGAATGCCTACTGCGCGTTTGCCCCCGGCGCAGTGTCTCCGGTGGAAGGACTGCTGCGTTATTTTGAGGATGAGGTGCGGGAGCATATCCTTCAAAAAAGATGTCCCTTTGCCTGAGACTCTTTTGCCATATGAAAGACAGGCGGGAAGATACTGTTATGGAACAGATTGCAGACAAATTTCAAAGTATTGTTCTTGAAGACATCAGGAACAATCCCGAACTGCTGATGGGAATTTTTTTCAATGACAAAGATATTTCCATCATTCTTGAAAAAAGAGAAAATACAATATGATATGCTTATCTGCGAATCTGTAGCAGCGACAGATGGAATTTATCATGGAGGAATAAAATTATGTATTTGCCACAGATACGATATGAAATAAAAAAATCACTGTCCGCAGCGGAAAAATTGCAGCTTATTGCAGATATTATCAATATGCTGCAAAAAGACTCCCAACTGTCCAAATATTTTGAAAAAGAGGCTGTTTATCCTGTATTCACCCCTTTGGGGATGGAAGAGTCTGCTGCAAAACTTCAGGAATATCTCAATAATGGTGTTTTATGAATGAACATCAGTTTTTATACACAACTGTTCATCCCTTTCCAGTTGGGATGCCGATTGTAAACATACATCTTTCTCATCATGAAAAAGAAATTACTGTTCCTGCATTGGTTGATTCGGGATCGGCTCTCAATATTCTTCCCTATGATTACGGTCTGGAATTAGGCTTTAATTGGGACGAACAGCGTCATCCGCTTCCCACAGGCGGCTTATTGCAGGGAGCAGAAGCATATGCTGTGTTAATAAAGTGTATTGTTGATCCTTTTACTCCTGTTGATCTTGCGTTTGCATGGGTAAATAAACCAAGTAATGTGTTACGGACATTGTTGGGGCAAATTAATTTTTTTATTCATTTTCGTGTAATATTTGAGGCATACAACGGCATTTTTAAAATTGAACAAATTTAGAAGGTATATCAACAGATTTTATGAAAATTCAGAAGTGTCAAAAATGCCCTTTATGCAAAGCAGAAATGAAACCGTCAAAAACCAGTCTGCCTTATGAAACCGGTGATGACAGTATCATTGTTATCAAAGATGTTCCGGCAATTGTATGCAGTCAGTGCGGAGAATTTTTATTGAAATTCCGGTTGTCAGAGTTATCGAACAGATTACGGCTTCTGCAAAAGAAAACGGTTTCAGACTGGGATTCATTCAATATAAAAAAGCTGCATAAAGGAATGACATTATCAACCGTTTTGACCCCGCTGTCAAAATTTTGTTGACAGATCTCTGAGGATGAAACAATGAACTGGACTGCCATTTGTGAAAATCCGGTGCTGAAAGATTTGCCTTTTAAAATACAGACCGACAGATGGGGAAATATTGTCATGAGTCCTGCCAGCAATGAACACGGAATGGTTCAGGCAAAAATTGTGGCGCTGCTGAGCCGCATGACAGAAAAAGGCGCAGTCATATCAGAATGTTCTGTACAGACCAAAGAAGGCGTGAAGGTTGCGGATGCCGCATGGATGTCAGATGAATTTGTGAAACAGAACATGGGCAAAACCCCTTTTGCAGAAGCCCCGGAAATATGCGTGGAAATATTGTCACCTTCCAACAGTCAGGCGGAAATGGATGAGAAAAAAGAACTGTATTTTGCCCGAGGTGCAAAGGAATTCTGGATTTGTGACAGGGATGGCAATATAAATTTTTACAAAAATACAGGCAGGATAACCCGAAGTGAACTCATACCGGACTTTCCGGACAAGATTATTATTTTGAACCAGATATCCAGATATATTTTGAAATCATTGGAATAATCAGAGATAAAACCAAACGCGGAGCGTTGCAGCAATTGGGAGAGATTATGCATCAAAGTCAGATTATTGATATAATAAGGAATATGAAAGATGAGGCTTGCAAAAAATATAAGGCCACAATCAAAGGTATTTTTGGTTCCTATGCCAGGGGTGAGGCCAAAGAGGACAGCGATATAGATATTCTGGTTGAATTTCAGAAAAATGCAACATTATTGGATTTGGCGGGACTTGGCAATTTTCTTGAGGAAAAATTGCAGCACAGGGTTGATCTGATTTCCCAAAATGCTGTGCGTGAAGAAATTAAATCTAATCTTTACAATGAGATAATATATCTATGAAAAGAGACAGCACACTTTTTTTAAAAGATATTGTCAATGCGTGTGAATATATCCGGAAGTTTGTTGAAGGTTTGACTTTTGAGGAATTTTTACCCCTACAACGAAACTTAGCTATGTCTCATAAACGTTGCATGTTTCAGAGAAAATTATGAGGTATAAATCTGTATAAAGCTGACTGTCATAAACAGTTATCAGATATAATCTCATAAAATTTGCTTGGATAAAGATCATTATCCCGTAATTTCTCATGGATATTTCAATTTATTATGGAATATATCTAAGTTTCGTTGTAGGGTTACTGAATATTAACAATAGTTGCAGACTGTGATACAGACTTATGCCGAAACTTATTATAGACAATCGGGAAATTGACGCAGCGCCGGGAACAAAGGTTATTGAAGCTGCTGAAAAACTGGACATTATGATTCCCCGTTTCTGTTACCATCCTGCACTTGGTTCTGTGGGAGCCTGCCGGGTGTGTGCAGTGAAATTCACAGACGGGCCGATCAAAGGCATTCAGATGAGCTGCATGGTGGAGGCACGGGATGGCATGGTGATTTCCACCACAGATGCGGAAGTTGTTGATTTCCGAAAGCATGTGATTGAACTGCTCATGCTGAATCATCCCCATGACTGCCCGGTCTGCGATGAAGGCGGTCAGTGCCTTTTGCAGGATATGACGGTTTCCGGCGGCCACGGTCTCAGAAGATTCAAGGGAAAAAAACGCACTCACAGGGATCAGTATCTCGGCCCTCTGCTGCAGCATGAAATGAACCGGTGCATCCAGTGTTACCGCTGTGTGCGCTATTACCGGGAAATCACCGGTTACAGCGATTTGGGTGTGACAGGAATCGGATCGCGTGTGTATTTCGGCAGACAGACAGACGGAATTTTGCAAAGCCCGTTTTCCGGCAATCTCAGTGATATATGTCCCACCGGTGTGTTTACGGACAAACCTTCCCGTTTCAAAGGCCGTCACTGGGATTTTGAACAGAGTCCGGGACTGTGCATTCACTGCTGTCTGGGATGCCATACAAGCGTATCTGTCCGTTACCGGGAAGTGGTGCGGCAGGAAGCACTTTTCAGTGAAGCTGTGAACGGTCATTTCATCTGCGACCGGGGACGTTACGGATTTTATTATGCAAATTCTGAACACAGACCCCGAACCGGGAGGGTGGACGGAAAAAATGTCTCTCCTGATGAGGCACT
Organism: uncultured Desulfobacterales bacterium; assembly: GCA_964505535.1. Lineage (GTDB taxonomy): Bacteria > Desulfobacterota > Desulfobacteria > Desulfobacterales > Desulfococcaceae > JAABRU01. The sequence goes on from CAZDIU010000053.1 coordinate 6,587, forward strand.
GAAAACCGCTGCTGATCGTTTGCAGAAAATCAGCAAAACTGCTGTGGCCTGCGCGGGTTCTGCACGCAGTTCTCTGGAAAATCTGAACGCACTGCACCGGATTTGCAAAAGCAACAACTGGAAAAGCCCTGCTTTTTTTCCTGATGCGCAATATGCAAAGAATGTCAAAAATGCAGTTTCCCAATTGGGATCAGATATTGCAATTTCTCTGCAAGATACAGGAAAAGCGGATTTCATTCTTGCTGCAGGCGTTGATCCGCTCAATGATGCGCCCATGCTGACACTGAATCTGCGTCAGGCGCAGAAATTCGGCGCAACTGTGCTGATCCTTGATCCCAGACCGGTTTTTCTGCCTTTTGATTTCATTCGTATTCCAGTCAAATCAGAATATCTGCCTTTTTATATGGGGAAACTGATCCGCAAAAGCATTGCTCCGCAGTCTGCAGAAACTGCGGGAGAAAAAGCTGCTGCTTTTTACAACTCAATTCCAGATGATTCCTCCTGTATTTCTGCCGATCATTCTCATTTGCTGATGAAAATGGCAGAGGGTTTGCAGAAAAGTCAGAAACCGGTCATCATCTGCGGTACAGAAACGCTAACAGCAGAAATTCCTGCTTTGGCTGCGGATTTTGCTCGACTTCTGCAATCTGTAAAAAAACAGGCCGGGCTGTTTTATGTCATGCCCGGAGCCAATTCATTCGGAGCCGCAGTCATATCTGATTCTGCCTGCTCTTTTGATGAAGTTGTCGTTGCCATTGAACAGGACAAAATTAAAGCCCTTTTGCTGATGGAAACCGATCCCTTTCATTTTTATCCGGATCGCAAACGGCTGGAAAAAGCTTTGGACAAACTGGAATTGCTTGTTGTCATGGATTATCTTGATTCTCCCTCAGCCTGGCGTGCGCATATTTTTATCCCTGTGCAGACGGTTTTTGAAAGCGGCGGAACCTTTGTCAATGCAGAAGGCCGGATACAGCGGATGTCCAAATCTTTCAAGGGCGGCATTCCCATTGCAGAAACCGGGAAAGGAAATCATCCCCCGCGTGCTTTCTGTAATGATATTCCCGGCAGTGATGTGAAAACTGTCAAAGAAATTCTTTCTGCATTTTCCGCAAATGCTTCTGCTGAAATGCCGTTCATGGCAGAAATTCCCAAAGAGTTGCCGGAAGATGGCATTCATGTGAATGTGCCTCTGACTGACTGTTTTTCATCCAAATGGCCGTCTGATTTGCCAAAAGAGGAACCGGGGTTTACTCTGCTTTTCACAGATCGCATTTTTGGCACAGAAGAATTGTCTTTGCATTCTTCCTGTCTGCAGGAATTGGAAGAATCGCCCTGTCTGCATATGCACACAGGAGATGCGCTTTCCTGCGGATTTTCCAACAATGATCCGATTAAAATCACAGCAGAAAGCGGAAGTTTGCACATTCCCCTGAAAATATGTGAAAACATGGCTCCGGGTGTGCTGGTGCTGCCCAAAAGCAGACAGATTTGCTGGCAGATTTTCGGAAGCGGAAAGATAAGAATTCAAACCAATCAGCTTTCAAAAATATAAACGAAAAACCCTAAGGGTTTTCAAAACCCTTAGGGTTTTAATTGGCAATTTTTTCTGATACTTTATATGTTAAGGATACAATCATGCTGACTTGGATTGCCGGATTTGTCGTTATGCTGGTCAAAATGGGACTGGTTCTGGGGGTTCTGCTGTTTGTGGCAGCCTATCTGGTATGGGCAGAGCGCAGACTGCTGGGACGGCTGCAGGTGCGTCTGGGGCCTAACCGGACAGGAAAATTCGGTTTGCTGCAACCCATTGCAGATGCAGTGAAAATGCTCTTCAAAGAAGATATTATCCCGGACGCTGCGGATCGCATGATTTTCATGCTCGCGCCTGCTGTGGTGGCAATAACCGCGCTTCTCATGTTCGCGGTTGTGCCATTCGGTCCCACACTTACACTGTACGGCAGGGAAATCCCCATGGTCATTTCAGATATGAATGTGGCTCTGCTCTATGTGTTTGCACTGTCTTCTCTGGGCGTTTACGGCGTGGCTCTGGGCGGCTGGGCTTCCAATTCCAAATTTGCCCTGCTGGGCGGTATCCGGGGTGCGGCACAGATGATCAGTTATGAACTGTCTCTGGGACTTTCCCTGATTCCCATTGTCATGCTTGCGGGTTCCTTCAGTCTGGTGGATATTGTCAATGCACAGGCAGATTATCCCTATCTGCTGATACAGCCTGTATCCTTTGTCATTTTTGTCATCAGTGCAATGGCGGAAAGCAAACGCATTCCCTTTGATCTGCCGGAAGCCGAAAACGAACTCGGCGCAGGATTTCACACAGAATACAGCGGGATGCGTTTCGGACTGTTTTTCATTGGTGAATATGTGCATATGCAGGTTCTGGGCGCGCTCGTGGCTGTATTTTTCCTCGGAGGATGGCGGGGCCCTTTTCTGCATCCCGCGCTCTGGCTGCTGGTGAAAATCATTTTTGTCACGCTGGTAATGATATGGATACGGGGAACTCTGCCGCGTCTGCGCTATGATCAGTTGATGGAATTCGGCTGGAAAGTGCTGATTCCCGCGTCTCTGGTCAATATTCTGATTACCGGGGCGGTGATACTGATTTAAAAATCCAGCGGTTGGGGGGAAATTCCTTTTAAATCGGTACAAGCAACCTTTATCAACCTGAGTTCCTTTTTACAGTTTTGCAATAACCTCTGATGTCAGAAATGTTACGGAAGGTTACTTATTTCACCTCATAGATATTCAATCCCTCTTTCTGATCCTCATATATCCGGACAAATCCTGTCCCTTCTCCAATATACTTTTCCAGATTTTCCGATGACAGTATATATTTGATATCGGTTCTGCTTTTAATACAGTCAGGACTGATTTCAATCGTATAGAGATCCGGCTGATCAAGTCTGAATGATACCCCGGATGTATCTGAAGCTCTGACAATGATATGGGCATATCTGTTGTAAATTTCCGAATATCTGTTTTCCGGATCCAGTTTTGCCAGTTTTTCAAAATCCGGATAATAATTCACACCGTTGAAGGATTTGCAGCCCAACGCAATAAGAAGATTTCCGTGATATATGGAATCAAGTGCTGCCCATGTCTTTCCCGGATCATTTTTGTTTATGCGGATAATCTCCTGTGTTATGTGTTTGTCATAAACAGCACTCAGACCTTTGGAAAGCGGATTCACTGTAAGCCCTGAAACAATTATATAGACGACCACCGAATACAGAAATATTTTTTTCAGTTTAAAGAAAAGTGAAAGATTCATTGTCAGGAATATCAGCATCCCTGCCATTATGTGTCTCAATCCAAGGTATTCCCTTATATTGAACATGTCTGAAAAACTGTTGAAAACAAATGCGGACAGAATCATTGTGACAAATATTGTCACAAACATTTTTTCTGTTTCTGAAAATTCCGGAGATTTTTCATCCAGAAATATGGATATGGCCCATATGGACAGATACAGTCCTGTCAGGTTGCTTATCACCTGAAGTCTGTGGGACGGAACAAAGTACATGAATGACCATCTGGCCACTATGCTGGGTACCGGAAAGGACAACCAGAGCAGTTGCAGTATATAGAAAATAAAAAGGGAAGTTGCCAGCATCCGGTTTTCCTTTTCAAATTTCACAATCCGGAAAAACAGGATCAGCACCAGAGGCATAAAATTTGTGAATGTGCTTATTTCGCAGTTGTTTGCAAAAGTAACATCCTTAAACGGGGTCAGCCAGCTTAAAAAATACATTTGAATATCAAGCACATTGTATCCACCGCCGTTAAAGAATCTTTTCCCCGGATACACCGTGTTCAAAATGGTTTTTATGTCATCTTTGGATACTGCATAAAAATGGTATAAAATGGCAGCACTGCCAAGCACGATGAACAGAAACAGCAGCATATCGGCATACCGAATGTGCAATCTCCCCTCTTTCCAATGCCTGTAAAGAATGGCAAGACAGCATACAGCAGTAAGATAGCCCATTGGGACCATCCAGGCCGGATACAGGGTAAGCACAAAACCGTTCGTGCAGATGACAAAAAGAAAAGAAAGAATGATCCTTTTATACAGTTCACGAAATCTGAAATATCTGTCTGCAATGATGATGATACCCTGTGAAAAAATGAGCATATCCACCAGCGGTGTGCTGAACCACCATTGAACTGCCGAAGAAAAAGTAATCAGAAATGCACCGGCAATGGAATAAGGAATTTTCCCCTTTGTGAGAAGCATGGATATTTCAAAGGACAGTATCAGCAGCAAAAACAGGCGGGAACACCAGTACCATGACAGCCCTCTTTCATCTCCCAACAGAATAAAGCCCCAGTTGAAGGGCTTGGCAATCAGTGTCAGATCAAATGAAGGCGCTCCGGAAGAAAGAATCATATTCAGACCGGAAGAGAGAATATTGTAATTTCTGACAGGAAAAAATTTTTCATTGTTGCACTGTGCCATAAAAAGAGGAGTCTGCACCAGCCATTCATCCGACCGGATGCTTCTGTTTTTTCCGACAAGTTTTGTTTTTCGGTACGTTTCCGTTTTGTTTTTCAGAACGTCATCCCACATGCCGATGGACGAAAAATGAAGTTTGAACAGAACAAAAACAGCAAACACCGCAAATATGATAAGAAATCTGTATCTGTAACCCACATGGTTTTCTGAAAAGACAAAAGTCATTTTTTCAACTCCCGGTATTCAAATCTGTCAGGCATGGCACAGACTTTGGCTGTATGGCCGGATTATTTCCCGCATATTCAAAACAGATATGCACAGTTTTCACTTTTTCCCCTTCATCCCCCCGGATCTCGGAGGGTCGGAATCAATTCCATAAATTCCGGTTTTATGGATCAGTTTCATACGGAATTTCTGAAACAGAATCAGCGGAATGGGAACCATCAGTGCAGCTTTCACAATTCTTTGATAAATAAGCAAACAAAGAGTCTCTTTTTGATTGGTATTATACCGGAATAAGGTCATGCCTGCGAAATCAGGCATCCGGAAAAATTTTCCACAGAAGTCCTTGAAGAATCTTAAAATTCTGTCATCCAATCATTTGAAATCATTATCTTACAAACTGGGATTTCCTTTAACTCCGGATCTTTTTCAGATAGAGAACCAGACTTTTGCCCATGAGGGGATTGAGCAGCCGGTCTGCAAAACGGGTGAGTGCCGGATGCTCCATCAAATCCCAGACCAGAAAACGGTGCCAGAGATTTACAACCGTGCAGTTCTTTCTTTCCACGCCCAACAGACATTTCAGCCACCAGTATGGTGTGTGCAGACTGTGCGCATACGCGGTTCCCCAAAGTTTGACTCCCGCGCTTTCCAGCAGATTCACCAGTTCCCTTTTTTTGTAAATACGGATATGACCTCCGGCCATATTCCGATAAGCAGGGGAAAGAATCCAGCAGATTTTTTCCGGAAAATGCCGGGGCACGCTGACAGCCAGATTTCCGCCCGGTTTCAGCACGCGCACGGCCTCGGCCACTGCGCGGTGATGATCCGGTATGTGTTCGAGCACTTCCGAGCAGATCACCAGATCAAAATACTGATCAGCAAATGGAAGCCGGGTGATGTCTGCTGCAGCCAAGTGCCAGATTCCTCTGGCAAATCCCATTTTTTTCAAATCCTCAAGCCGGGTTTGTGCCTGCCTGAGATCTGCCGGATTCAGGTCGGTTCCCACAGACGTGGTTTTGCTGTGACACACAGCCTCACCCATATGCCGTCCTGAGCCGCAGCCGATATCCAGAATGCGAAATCCGGGCCGGATCCTGAATTTCCTGAAATCAAAGGTAATCACGGATTGCCTCCCGGTACGCATTCACGGTTTTGCGCGCGGCCTGTTCCCAGGTGAAATGCCGCTGCACCCGTTCATAACCCGCCCTGCCCAAATCCGCTGCTTTTTCCGGATGATCCAGCAAATCGGCAACAGCTTTTGTCAACGCAGCGGGATCCGCAGGCGGAACCAGAAGTCCGGCGTCTCCCACCACTTCCGGCAGTGCGCCGCCTGTGGTGCTGATGACCGGAACCCCGCAGGCCATGGCCTCTCCGGCCGGAAGACCAAAGCCCTCATACACTGATGGAACCACGGCCGCAGACGCTTTTGCATACTGATGGACAAATTCCTCATCACTGATTCTGCCGGTGAACTGCACATGGGGTCCAATCCCCAGTTCCCGGATCAGACGCACCACTCCGCCATCCTTTTTGGGTGTGCCAATGATAATGAGACGGATATCGCGGGTTTTCACAAGTTCGGCCACAGCCTGCAGCAGATAATACAGCCCTTTCAGCGGCATATCCGCGCTGTTGGTGACAATGATACGGTTTTTCTCCCGCTGAATTTCCGGCACAGGGTGAAAAATGCCGGTGTCAATGCCGTTGGGAACCACCCGGAATCTGCCTGCCGGGATCCCGAACTCCCGGCTGATGTCTGCGCGTGTGCATTCTGAAACCGTAATAATATGGGAAAATTTCCGTGCCACCCGGATCTGCATTCCGATAAAGGAATACCATCGGAGGTGCTTGAATTTTTTCCATAAAGAGCGCACAGACTGCACGGCAATGTCCCGATCCACGGTAATGGGATGATGGATGGTGGCAATCGCGGGAATACGCGTTTTGATGGCCCATACGCCATAGGAAAGGCTCTGGTTGTCATGGACAATATCGTAACGGTCAAAGCGTTTTTTGAGATACTGCCAGGCACGGAGCCCAAAGGTGAAGGGTTCGGGAAATCCCATGGTGGAAACCCCCACCCATTCCATCAGATTGATGGGATCTGCCAGTTCTTTCAGGGAAGGAGTGCGAAAAAGAGCCTCAGGATTGTACAAATCCAGGCTCTGCAGGCAGGACAGTCCTGCGCCATTGTCCAGAATGGGAAGGGGAGGACCGGAAACCACCTCCACCTCATGTCCGAGTCCGCAAAGAGCCCGGCTCAGATTTTTCACATATACACCCTGCCCCCCGCAGTGCGGATTGCTCCGGTAACTGAGCAGGCAGATTCTCAACGGTCTGTCATTGCATTTTTCTTTTGTCATTTCCCAATTCAATCCTGTCGGCAGACTCTCAGGGGATTTTCCCCGTATGTTTTTTGCTGTCATTCCATTCTTTCCTGTGCAAGCACTTTGAACACGGACATGGAGGCATTGAGTTCTTCGGCACTGTCTGCATTTTCCCGGATTCGCCGGCCCATTCTGTTCATGGCCTCATGGATCTGCTCAATCTGCCGGGTCTGTTCCGCGGATGAGCGCGAGATTTCACTTACCAGTTCTGCGGCCCTGTCCGCGTTTACAGCCACCTCTTTGAATCCCTCATAGGCCAAAGTCACCATATCCGCCCCGTCCCTGATTTTGCTGACTGTATCCTGAATGAGATTCCCCGTATTTTTGGCAGCCTGGGCTGAACGCATGGCAAGGTTTCTCACTTCACTTGCCACCACTGCAAAACCTGCTCCGGATTTTCCTGCTCTGGCCGCCTCCACTGCTGCATTCAGAGACAGCAGATTGGTCTGAAATGCGATTTCATCTATGGTTTTGACAATCTTGACAGTTTCATTGCTTGCAGCCGAAATTTCCTCCATCGCGGATGTCAGGAGTTTGACCGATTCATTGGCCATGCGCACCACCTGACCGGTTTCTTTCATAAAACGATCCGCCTGTCTCGCGTTTTCCGCGTTCTGACGGTTTTGTTCTGCCATCTCAGCCAGCCGGGAAGATGTTTCATCCAAAGCTGTCCGCTGATCTGATGCGGCCTCAAAGAGACTTTGGGCGGTAAACATGTTTTTTCGGATAATGTTATTAAGGTTTTTCACCATGTCATTCATTGCTCTGGCCAGAATTCCGATTTCATCCTTTCCCTTTGCCTGAATATCATGGGTAAAATCGCCTTCAGAAAGTTTTCGGGCTGATCGGGTCAGATGGCTCAGAGGTTTGGAGACCTTTCCGGCGAGAAACAGGACAAAGACAAGAGACACCATCATGATCAGCAGAGAAATCAGGAGAATGTTCTGAATCATCATACGGTTTTTCTCCGCTATCATGTTCCTGGAGTTCCGGATTTCCGCTTCCAAAGACTGCTGGCTGAGGACCACGCGCAAAACCCCCCAGGGATTTTCACTGAAACGGATGGGACAGATGATTTCCGTTACAGATTCCTCTCCCTCACTGTAGGTCATCAGACTCATCCGGTTCTGTTCCAGAGCCAAACGGTTTCGGGAATCGTCCAGTGTTTTGCCGGTGGATTCAGGTTCCAGAGTATGCACAAACACCCTTCCCCCGGCATCAGTCAGAATCACGTATTTGGTATGGGGATTCCGATCTGCGGTCTGCCGGATGTTTTCCACCAGTCCGGAAAAATTGAAAGCAGCAATATCCTGTTCCACCTGACGGTATAAACCTTCTGAAAAATTTTTTCCCCTTTCCACCAGGCTTTCCCGCATCAGGGCAATCCGTTTGTCCAACTCCTCCGCAATCAGTTTTCGTTGGGACGATATCTGAAAAAAAGTCATAACAGTCAGGAGAAAGAACATCGGGATGATGGTTGTCAGCATGAGCTTCCAGCGGATGCTCTGCATTATGCCCATTCCCCTTTCAGAAGCGTTTTTTTTCATTTTCAGCAGTACCTTTCCCTGGCTCCGGATTATGGATCACCTGTCAGGTTCAAAAACCGGCCTGAATCTTTATTTGCCTGAATAACTGATAATGCTGCAGGGGTCAATATCGTATTTGTGAAAAAATAACAACTGGAAGTTGCACAGTTGGCTGTCTGATACCGATTCGCCATTGATCTGAAACACAGGTTTTTCAGGCATAAAGTTTTTCAGAAAAACCGGATTTTTGGGAAAAATCCGGTTTCTTGAACACACGAAAACCTCATTTTTGCCTGTCTCCAAGATGCCCGCCCAGGAATTTTTCAATTTAACTGTTTGAAATATCTTATATTAGTATTCAGTGACTCTTTCCCGTCTCTGCCAACGGCCTGCCTCCTGCTTTGACAGCACAGCGATTTTCAGCAGATCCAGTAAAATAATTATTGAAAAATTGGAAAAACGGGTGTATATAAATCCGATTAGTCTGAAAGCCGGGCAGTGTCCATAAAAAACATGCGTGATTTCCGGCAGCCAGACTTCGCGAGTGTGGTGCCGTCCGGATTCGCCGGCCGGCTTTTTTTATGGATATGCCGAAAACAGGTTTTCCGGCAATTTGAGTGAGAGAAAAAAATATAATGAGTTTTGAAACATTGGGTCTCAGGGAAGAACTGGTCAGGGCGGCTGCGGAACTTGGATTTGAAAACCCCATGCCGATACAGGAAAAGGCTATACCCGTCCTTCTTTCCGGAGAAAGAGATTTTGTGGGACTGGCCCAGACAGGGACAGGGAAAACAGGGGCTTTCGGAATGCCCCTGATTCAGCGCATTGATCCCCTTGTGCGGGATCCGCAGGGAATTGTCATCTGCCCGACACGGGAACTGTGCATGCAGATTACGGAAGATTTGAAAAGCTACGCAGTGCACATGGACAGAATCAATATTGCTCCGGTTTACGGCGGGGCAAGCATCGTCAATCAGATCCGGCAGCTCAGAGGCGGAGCCCATATCATTGTGGCCACTCCCGGAAGACTGATCGATCTGATGGAGCGCAAGTCCGTCAGCCTGTCGAAAATTTCCTGTGCAGTGCTGGATGAGGCTGATGAAATGCTCAACATGGGATTTCAGGAGGATATAGACCGCATTCTGGAGCAGATGCCCGAAGAGCGCAATATCTGGCTGTTTTCCGCAACCATGCCCGAAGGGGTTGCAAAAATCGCACGCAATTACCTGAAAAATCCCGAAGAGGTGGCTGTGGGGCATAAGAACCGGGGCGCGGAAAACATCAAACACTGCTATTATGTCACCCATGAAAAAAACAGGTATCAGTGCCTGAAAAGAATTCTGGATTTTACGCCCGACATCTTTGGTCTGGTTTTCTGCCGCACCCGCAAGGAAACCCAGGATGTGGCTGAAAACCTGATGCAGGACGGTTATCAGGCAGAAGCCCTTCACGGGGATCTGTCCCAGGCTCAGAGGGATTATGTGATGCGGAAATTCCGTCAGGGCTCTGTCCGGGTTCTGGTGGCAACCGATGTGGCTGCCAGAGGACTGGATGTGGATGACATCACCCATGTCATTCATTACAAACTGCCTGATGAGATGGAAGTATACACCCACCGGAGCGGACGCACTGCAAGAGCCGGAAAATCCGGAACCTCTGTGGCTCTGGTCAACACCAAGGAAATCCGCCGGGTCAGGGAACTGGAAAAAAGGGGAAAAATTCGTTTTGAGGCCGCAAAGATTCCCGAAGGCAGGGAAATCTGCCAGAAACAGCTTATGGGCATGGTGGATAAAATTGTCAACACCTCTGTGAACACCGGACAAATCAACGGAGCCATGCAGGGAATATACGATGCATTCAGCGCTTTCACCAAAGAAGAACTGATCCAGCGCATGGTTTCCGCCGAATTTGACCGGCTGTTCCATTACTACAAAGAGGCTGAAGATATAAATGTGCGGGTGCGCCGTGAAAGTGCAAAGGATGACCGGCCGGCTTCCAAATACAGAAAAGAGGATTCTGCGACAGACAGAAAAAAAGAGCGGTTCAAAGACAGAGGCCGGGAAACCGAGCGTTTTTTCATCAACGTGGGACGCATGGACAAAATCAACGAGGGTGCGATCATCCGCCTGATCTGCACCCAGGCCGGCATCCGTTCCGGCATGATCGGCAGGATTGACCTGAATCGGGAATTCTCTTTCTTTGAAGTGGAAAAAAGCGCGGCAGGCATTGTGCGGAAATCCGTGAGCAATGCAAAACTCGACGGAAGACTTGTGGAAATCCGTCAGGTGATGGATAAAAAAAAATCTTTCAAGCCTGAACGCAGGGTTACGCGAAGCTGATATACCGGTAATCGGCATGAAGTGAGCCTTTTTATTCCGGACTGTTTTTCCTTTTCCCTTTTCCTTCACCCTCAGGAAAGGGGAAAAGGTTTTAACAGCGCAGTCTGTCACACTGTCACCCATGCTTATGCCGCACAGCTCGTCAATATTTGACTTCTGCCTTCCTCCCAGCCTCTGAACTCACCTTTTCCATTGACACTGCAAATCCTTTATTCTATATTTTTTTTCCAATTAGCCCACCCCGGCGGGGAGAGGGGTTGACATGGGTGCGTAAATACAGACATTCTGCTGTAAAAACAGATAATTCAAATTTTATGCACATTTTTTGCATAAATATGCATAAAATATATTATAAGTGTCAGAATTTCTGAAAATGAATATCGCTTCCCTCGCCCGGAGCAATACCAGTTCCCCATTGACTTTATGCAGTTCAGTCATTTTTTTTCCAATGCCGCTGAACAGATACCCCTCCCTGAGGGCAGGGAACCGCGGGTTCACCCGGTCCTGAAAAAACGGCGCATTGTATTCAATCAATGGCGAATTGGTATAAGACCGTCACAAACATTTTCCGCTGATGCTGATTTTTTCGGATAAGGAGATCAAATGGACGAAAAAACTGTAAAAGCCTCTCTGCAAAATGACGACAAAGAATCCGATCAGGATGCACCTGCACAGAATCCCGATGCCGTGTGGGATCAGTATATCAATGATCCCGGCTCCGGGAATATGAAAGATACTGGGGAACCGGCCCGACAGCCTGACCATCTGACTGTTTCAGATGACATGGTTCAGGAGGAAGCTTTTTCAGATGAGAACATGCTCCCGGACACGGAAGACGGGCTGTTCGATTCATCCGGTCTGAAACTGGATGAAATTCTGTCTGAACTCCGGCAGATGCGGAAAGATTTTGATGAAAAAATCAAAACAGATATCCAGAAAGACAAAATCATTGATGAACTCCATAAGGAACTGCAGTCCCATAAAAATGATTTTATGAAAAAATACATGGAATTCATGGTGATGGATGTCATACAGTTCACTGACAGCATGAGAAAACTGATACAGTTTTACAGAGAGCAGGAAATTTCATCCCTTGATCCCCAGAAACTGCTGGGCATACTGCAGGGGCTTCCTTCGGATCTGGAAGATCTGTGCGCACGCCAGGGCGTGAATGCCTTCACCTGTGAGGAGGCTGTCTTTGTTCCCATGCGTCAGAGGGTCCTCAAACGGATTGAAACAGCAGAGGCAGAAAAAGACAAAACCATTGCAGAACGCGTCCATCCGGGCTATGAATGGGACGGAAAAGTCATCCGTCCGGAACTGGTTACGGTCTATGCGTTAAAAAACCCGCCGGCGCAGACAGAAATGAGGAATTCCGATGAGTAAGCAGATAAAGCGGATATTCGGCATCGATCTTGGAACCACCTATTCGTCCATTGCCTGCGTTGATGAATACGGCAAACCCATTGTTATCCCCAATGCGGAAAATCAGCGGGTCACCCCTTCTGTGGTGTTCTTTGACGGTGAAAACATCGTGGTCGGGGATGTGGCCAAGGAAAGCTCCAAACTCTATCCCAATGATGTGGTGAGTTTCATCAAGCGTTCCATGGGGGAGGCCAATTTTGTTTTTGAGCATAACGGAAAACAGTACCGGCCCGAGGAAATATCCAGTTTCATCATCCGCAAGATTGTCCAGGATGCAGAACTGAATCTGGGCATATCCGGAACCAAAGATGTGGTCATCACCTGTCCCGCGTATTTCGGCATCAATGAAAGGGAAGCGACCCGGAGGGCAGGTGAGATTGCGGGCTACAATGTCCGGCAGATCATCAATGAACCCACGGCCGCGGCCATCGCGTTCGGTTCCATGGAGGCAGAGCACGAACAGGTGGTTCTGGTCTATGATCTCGGTGGCGGAACCTTTGACATCACCATGATTGACATCAAGCCCAATGCCTCCATTGAAGTCATCTGCACAGGCGGGGATCACAATCTGGGAGGAAAAGACTGGGATGACCGTATCGTGGCCTATCTGGTGCAGGAATTTCAGAAAGCCACGGGAATCAAAGATGATATCCTGGAAGATCCGGACACCTGCCAGGATTTGCAGCTTTCCGCGGAAAAGGCCAAAAAAATTCTGACCCAGCGGGATCAGACGCCGGTCCTTGTAACCCACGCGGGAGAGCGGGTGAAAATTATTCTGGAGCGCCGCGCATTTGAGATCATCACCCAGGATCTGCTGGAACGGACCATCTCCCTGACCCATGAAATGCTGGAAGAGGCCGGAAAAAAAGGCTATGAGCATTTTGATGAAATTATCCTTGTGGGCGGCTCCACCCGCATGCCCCAGGTGGCTGAACGGATCCGCAAAGAATTTTCCATGGAAGGCAAGATTTTTGATCCGGACGAATCCGTGGCCAAAGGCGCTGCCATTTACGGATGGAAGCTCTTTCTCCGGGATGAAATCAAGGAAAAGGTTGCTGAAAAAACCGGCAGGGATATCAAAGAACTGGCCCAACTCAGCGAAATGGAACTGGATGAGGTTCTCACAGAAGTTGAGGATCTGGTGGCCGATGACACCGGATATTCAGTTGCCGATATCCGGCGATCCAATCTGAAAATCCTGAATGTGACCAGCAAAAGTTTCGGAGTGGTGGCCCATAACTCCGAAGACCGGGAGATCGTATACAACCTGATTCTGAAAAACCGCACTGTTCCCGTCACTGTAACCCAGTCTTTTGGCACTGCGGTGGACAACCAGGAGATTGTGTCCATTCAGATTATGGAAAATGAAAGCAGCGAAAGGATTATGCAGCCGGAACATGCGGTGCTCATTGGCACGGCAGTGCTGAAACTGCCCTCTGATCTGAGAAAGGACACCCCTGTGGAAATCACATTCCGGCTCAATGAGGAAGGCCGTCTGGAAATTACTGCCGAGGAAACCAGTGAGACACGGAGATCCGTCAACGTGACCATAGACACCCGCTCGGTTATTCAGGGTGATGAATTTGAAAAAGCCAAATCCCGCAGCGGAAAAACAAAGGTATCCTGATCCGGCGCAAAAGCGGTATTCCGCATTTTCCCCTGAATCCGGGAGGAACAGCCGCGTTCCGGAATCTCCGTGCGCGGGCCTGTGCTCCGGCATTCCCCTCAATGAAACTGGCAATCGAACTCCCTGCACCGAGGTAATACATGGAAGAAAAAAATTTCTATCTGCTCCTGGAACTTTCAACCGATCCGGCCGAAGAAAATCCGGAAATCATTGAGGAAGCCATAAAGAGCAAACAGGCTCTCTGGAGCAAACAGCGCAACCATCCCACCAAAGGCACCCTGGCACAGCAGTATATCGGTCTGATTCCGGAAATCCGGAAAGTCATGAGTGATCCCAAACTCCGCCGTGCGGAGGCACAGAAGGCCAAAAAGATATTTCTCGAAAAAGAAAAAAGCGCATATTCAAAAATTGACCGCCATATCGGTCTGTTCATGAGCAAGGGAAATATCAGCAAAAATGAAATCCGGAAAATATCGGATTTTCACTCCATTGAAGAGGAAAAGGTACGAAAACGGGCAAAACAGATGGAACCGCTTTACCGGATCAACCTGAAAGTGGATGATCTGGTCAGTTCAGGAAAAACCGGGGACAAATATGCAGCGGGTCTGGCCAAATCCCTGAATGTCGAACCTGCCAGAATTCAGGAATGGATTGCAAAAAAAATCAGTGACCGGAACAGGGATATTGACACATATGTCAGCCGATGCATCCGGAGGGGATATATTTCCGAACCGGAGATCAGCCGTCTTGTCCGGCTGCATTCCATCAAAAAGGCGGATCTTCTCAAACGTGTCAAATGTCCGATCAGGAAAAGGCACGGTGGAGGGGAAAATCCAAAACCAATTGAAAAAACAATTGAAAATCTTATCAACGACAAACTCCGGGTTGTGGGGAAATCCAGTCTGTATGATTTTTTGGGGCTGCCTCCTGAAGAAAACCTGGATGAACTGCAAAAACGCGCCCGCTCCAAAGAAGCTGAAATTCGCCGAATTTCCCATAAAGATGCCGTTACCACCGCGGGCGGAGCCCTGGCCGGTCACTGCATTGCCATGTTCACTTCAGAGGAAAGCCGGAAGGCATATGATCTGAGTCTGACCATGTCCCGGATCAGCGAACTGAACGCAGATATTGACATGGCTGAAATCAAAGGCCGGATCAGGCCGGAATATATGGATATTCTTGTGAAAGCCGCTGTTCGTCTGGGGCTGGACATTGAAGAGGCGCACAGTTACATAGAGGGATACTGCAGGAGCAGAAAATGGACTGTTGAAAAGCAGCGCCCGGATCCCCGGAAGAAACGGCTGATGATACTGGCAACAGCCGCAGTTCTCA
>CAZDIU010000054.1:0-21375 GCA_964505535.1 uncultured Desulfobacterales bacterium
GTAATCAGAGTTGTTCCCCATGTATTTTTGATTGGAATCAGTTGCAAATCAAGCGTGCCATCAAAAGTGGAAGAATCCACACTGTGGGGCACAGGAAATCCGCTTACACTGATATTCGGATACCTGTTCGGCACAATGGTTTCAATGGATGAGGTGACATTCACGGCCAGCACATCTCCATCCGGATCGGAAACTTTCAGGAAATAAGCACCGCTTGCATCTTCATTGATTTTGTCATTGCTGATTTTTACAGGTGCAACAGCCGGATCATAAGGATCTCTGCTCAGCCAGTTTATGACAGGCAAATCCTGCACAGGTGCAACCGTGAGCAGGAATGTTTTGGTTACAGGTTCCCCGTCATCCTTTGCGCTGATGGTGACAGTTGCCTCTCCGTATTTGTCTTTTCCCGGATTGATCACCAGTTGCCAGTTGTTTCCGTTTTCATCCGGCGTACTCAGATAGCCTGCTGCCAGACTGCCGGAAGGCAGGAGTTCCGTATTGTCTGAAGATGCGGTGACAGTGAGATTGGCATCCAGCGTATCCGGGTCACTGACTTTGAAATATACCGTGATGGGAGTATCTTCATCTGTTTCCACCGGATCAGTGACATTGCTTATGGTCGGTCCAGTGGTTACATGGAAAACAAAAGACTGCAGGGTGGGAGAACCGGTTCCGTCTGTGGCAGATACCGTGATGGTGGCCTGTCCGGACGCACCGGCTGTGGGAGTGATGGTCAGGGTATATTCCCGTCCTGCTGTAAAATCTGCCCCATCATGTGCAAGAACCAGACCGGAAGCAGAAACCAGTGCGGTATTGCCGGATGAAACTGAGACTGTAACCGCAGATGGAGTATCCGGGTCAGTGACAGTAAAATTCACCACAGCAGGAGCGGAACCGATGCGCTGTGTAATATTGTCTATGGGGGTGATGGTGGGTCTGCCGGTAACTGTGAGTGCAAATGTATCACTGGCCGAGCTTCCGGATGCAGTGTTGCTGACCGTTACGCTTATATCCGCCACACCCACCTGACCCTGTGCAGGTGTGACTGTGAGTGTCAGATCTTCACAAAAATTTCCGGACAAAGTATGATTATAGGGAACAGCCCCGCCATTGACCATTATATTTCCTGCCGGAATCAGAGAGGGGTTTGCTGAATTTACGGAAACAGAGATGGTAAGAGAGGCTTCTGAACTGGGATCACATACGGTAAAATCCGCAGTATGGGCAGTCGGATTTGCGGCTGTGCTCATATTGATGGTCTGATCCGCAATGTCTGAAATGGACAAAACTCCCGGGCTGCCAAGAGCGACATTGGAATTGAAATACACTGCTCCAGCGTTGCTGCCTTTGCTGTCATCTCCGGGCGCACCGATAACCGTAAAATAGGATGTGTCTGCGGAATTGAAATAAATGCCCACCGCACTGCCGTATTTGTCACCGGAAACCCCGTCACCGGGTATGAGTTTTTTTGTTTCTGTCATGGAAGTCCATGCAGCAGCCGGATCTTCCTTTTCATACAGATACGCAGCACCAATGCCGTCTTTGCTGTTTGCACCCACAAGAATATAATTTTGGTCAATGGCAAGTGCTGTGCCAAACTGATCGGTGGCTGTTCCGTCACTGGCAGTCAGTTCAGCACTCGCGGATGTCATGTTTGTCCAGTCTGTTCCGGTTTTCTGATACACAAAAACCTTGGAACCGCTCCCGGTGACTTTTCTGGGGCCGACAACTGCTGTATCTCCGCCATACATGGCCACGGCTTCCCCAAAACCGCCATTGGCAGGTGAACCTGCAGCCGTAAGCTTGGCTCTTTGGGACCAACTGATGGCATAGCGGAAAACATAAGCGGAGCCTGCATTGGAAACACCGTCAATATCATCCAGTTTTGCCCCGATCAAAGCGTAAAGATAGGAACTGTCTTTGGACACAGCGACCGAACTGCCGAAATTGTCCCCGGTCGCGCCGTCACCTGCCGTGATCTTGGACTGTGCCCATGTGGCATTATTTCCCCTGAAAACATAAACCGAACCGGAATCATCCCCTTTGTCATCATCAAGGGGTGCGGCCACAAACGCGTAATAATCTGTACCAAAACCGATAATGGCAACAGAATGACCGAACCAGTCATTGGATGCGCCGTCCGATGCTGTGAGTTTTTTCACCTGGGTCCATCCGGATGCCTCTTTTTTGAAAATATAGGCCGCTCCTTTCTGTGCTTTATTGTACGCGCCCACAATGGCATAATCCCCGTATATTGCCACTGACCAGCCAAAATAATCCCCTGCCGCGCTGTCACTGGCCGTAAGTGTCTGGGACAGAACCCATCCATCGCCTGCATTGTATTCATAGATATAGGCTGCGCCTTTGCCCGAACTTCCGGGAGAACCTGCTATGGCATACGTTCCGGAAATGGCAACGGCATTGCCGAAAAGATTGTAAGCCGCACCGCCCGGCTCCAGAACCTTTGCATAGATATTCACCACAAATGAATCTTCGGCAGAACCGCCGCTGTCTGTTGCTGTAACAGTGACAGTTGCCAGCCCTGAAGCATTGAATATGGGTTTGAGAAACAGCAGAGAACTGCTGATCTCTGCAATCACATTTCCCCCATCCACTGAAACCGAGAAACTGAACGGGTCTGTAACAGTGAACACTTCTGTCAGATCCGCCAAAGCATAGGCATCAAAATTCACCGGCAGAAACTGGTCGGAAATATTTTTCCCTGAATTCAGACTTGCTGCGCCTGCGGCCGCGGGGAAAACAGACAAAAGCAGCAGGACTGCCATCAAAAAAGTAAATACACAGTTGATATACCTTGATTTCATGTCATACCTCCTTAGGTTTTGTTTTCCCGCATTCTTTTGTCTGTCTGCCGGAAAAAACATTTTCCGGATGCAAATGCCGGGCGTGGTTGAAAAATATGTCTCTCATAAAATAAAAATATCCTTAAATAAACTGTATTAACGGATTAACGGCAGTTGATGTACACGGATTCCTCTTTCCTGAACAGTTACAGCAGCCCCGTTTTCCAAATCCCGAATGCACAGGGCAAGAACAGTTTTTAAAATTTCTGCTGCTGCCCATGCTTTCAGTCCTTCCATGCGAATACGGATCACCGATGGTTCGGTCGATCCGCTCAAAGCAAGCAACGTGTGAAAGTCGGCATCAAGTGTTACAATGATACGCTTTTCATTTTTGCCAAATCGCAAAATCATATCATCTTCTGCCGCAGCATAACCGATTTCTCCCACATGAACAGTATCGATACCTGCTTTGCGTAACAGTTCCGCAGTGGTTCGGGGAAGTCCCTGATCAAGCAGCAGCTTCATAATTTTCCGTAATTAAAGGAAATTCCAAAATACGATCATCAAGATATGCTGCTGTATAAAACAGAGCCTGACGAATATCCTCCTCTTCCAGTTCCGGATATTCCCGAAACAACTCTGCGCGGTCGGAATATGTGGCAGCAAGTTCAACAACACGCCGAACTGTAAGGCGCATATCACGGATGCAGGGCTGTCCGTTCATTTTGGAAGGGTTGAATGTAATGCGATCAAATTTCATCCTTAAACATCCTTTTTCTGTATTTTCTCTCTGTCATGCTGCGGATAAATCAGCAAAAATCATTTCAGACATCAGACAGTTTCTCCATATCCCTTTTCAAATCCTCGCGTGTGTAATGGAACGGAATTCCCAAATGCCGGTTCATCTCAAAAAATTCCCACTGGCTTATTTCACTGATTTCACAGGCTTTGCTCAGAGAAATACGTTTATGATCATAAAGAAACATGGCAACTATCCGCCTGACCTCCTGACTGATATTTTCAGGATTCAGGCCAGCCTGTGAAACAAGCATCATCGGCAATTCAAAATTTACAGTAAGTGTGTTCATCATGTATTCAGCCTTTATGTCTGCAATAAAAATCCCAAAATACGGTTTCACCCAT
Organism: uncultured Desulfobacterales bacterium; assembly: GCA_964505535.1. Taxonomy (GTDB): domain Bacteria; phylum Desulfobacterota; class Desulfobacteria; order Desulfobacterales; family Desulfococcaceae; genus JAABRU01. The sequence goes on from CAZDIU010000054.1 coordinate 3,948, forward strand.
TATGTTTGGCTGTCCCGTAAAGATAATGATCATGCTGTGCTGCCAAATCTGAAATACCTGTATCCACAGCATGGTGATGTATCTGATAAATTGGTGCAGCATTTGCAGTCGGCCCAGATTTGACAGACTGCATAAACTGCCGTATCATGCAAAGCAGATCCGGCAGGCGTTCCATAGGAATTGATTCAATTATCTGATATATCTGATTTTTGGCAGTTGTTTCACTTGTCATTGCGCAAACTCCATATTTAAATGAACAGCATATTCCTGCATGTTTTTCATCTTTCCACTGAAAAAATTTTTGTTTTTCTGAACTTGCCTGCCTGACGAATATCTTCCTCTTCCAGTTCCGGATATTCCCGAAACAACTCTGCGCGATCGGAATAAATGGTTGTCATCCTGAATTTTATGCAAAAATCGTGCCAATTTTCTTTCTGTCATACCGGTTCATTTTTTTCTCATCTGATTCCGCAAGTTATGGATGCAGTAAAATACGCTGAAAATGGGAACATGGCAGGTTTAAAAACATTTAATACCAAAAAAAGTTTTCCTGCAACAAAAAACGGCAATGGAAACTGTTTTGCTTTCTTATCATTCTGCATAACTTTTTTCAATATTAAGATAATTTTTTTTATCACTATTAAATTTTTTTAGAGATTTGAATTTGGAATTGTACGGAAAATTTTGTCCTTTCCCACAGAGATCGCAGAGATTTTCACAGAGGACACAGAGGATTTTTTCAACCAATACGCTGTCAGTCCTGAATCTGTGCGTTTCAAAGACCGGATTTTTTCAAAAAACCCGGTCTTTCTGCACAGTTCAGCGCACAAAATCAAAGTTGGCAAAGCACCGGGGTATGACCATGCGCAATGTTACAGGATTGCAGACCGGATTTAAAAAAATTCAGTCTGTTTTTTTATTCTGTGCCATAATCTTCAGCCACACCCGCAGCACTTCGCTTGCGCTCCATGCCTGCGCATCACAGCCTTTTGGGGTATGGGGAAAATTTCCGTCCGCAATTTCCGGCAGATGCCCCACACATCCGGTGTTTATCAGCCGCGTGCAGGATCCCAGCCAGGCCAGAGCGGTTTTTCGTCCTTCTTCTCCGTAAACCTGCGCCCATGCCTCGCAGAAAGAGGGAAACACCCATATCCAGGCGGTTCCATTGTGATATGCGGGTTTGCGCCGGGTATCCTCATCACCTGCATAGATTCCCTGATAGGGATAATGCGGATCATTGAGCAGACTTCCATGATGCCGGATTTCCAGCCGATATTCCACTGGCCGGTCTGCCAGACTGCGAATCGCGCCCGGAATGAGAAGACAGGAGCAAGCCTCCAGAATATTTCTGCAAATTTCCGGATCATCCACTGCCCCCAGCGTAAGGGCAAAAAGCTGATTGGGACGCAGCGCGTCATCAGGTTTTGCCTGCAAAGCCGACTGTCCGGGCCGGGCATGAAGGCAGTCTGACAGATACCCTTTGTCTTTCAGATAAAACAGTTCTGTCAGAGAGTTTCTCACACGCTCCGCTGCTTTCTGCCAGCGGCTTTTTTCCGGTTCCAAAGCAATGCGCGCGAGAAAACAGAGAGCGGAATGCCACAACGCCTGAATTTCCACAGGATAGCCTTCGCGCGGGGTTCCGGCAGGGTGGTTGGTGTCCATCCAGGTGAAATGGGAAGGACTGAACAGCAGCCCGGAATCCGGATCGGTCCGAATGCCGCTGGGCGTTCCCTTCAGCAGAGAATTTGCCATATCTGACAGGATGTCCCGGATATTCCTGTTCCCGCATTTTTCCTTGAGAAAAGCATCAGTTCCCTCTGCCTGCATCAAATCCGCGCAGGCTGTGAAAAACCACAGAGGTGCATCCGAAGTGTCCCGGTTGCCTGCGTCATTGCCCCGGATCATGTTGGGAATGGTTCCGTTTTCCTCAAACCGGGCAAACTGTTTGAGAATTGCGCGGGATTCTTCGGTTCTGCCTGCGGCAATCAGGCCACGGACAAAAATCAGGGTGTCCCGTCCCCAGTCCAGAAACCAGGGATACCCAGCGATAACGGTTTGCAGATTCTCCCGCGCGACCACAAAATGATCCGCAGCCCGCAACAGAGCCGATGCCAGATCACAGGATTCCTGAGCAGACTCCTCCGGAATCGGCAGCAGGGGATTTCCGAATGTCACCGGTTCCGCATCCGCGCCTGTAACCTGCGCTTGCAATTCACATCCTTCTCCACCGAGAAGAAATGCGGAAAAATATCCGGGACTGAACAGATCCGAATCCGGATCCAGCCCCCTTCCTGCCTCCAGAGGCCGGTGAACCATGTATTTCCATTCCGGTTCATAAAAAAAACTGCCCGGAGAAATATCCAGTCGCAGTTTCCGCTCAGATGATGGCGCAAACACAAATCCTGCGGATCGGGCAGTCACAGCTTTGGGCCAGTGATGCTCCGGACCCGTAAAGGCTTTGGTCACCTCATGGAAACTCCGGTCTTCCATATCAGGTCGCAGAATCAGGCGCACAGGTTTTTCATCCGGCAACTGTCCGGTTTTTCCCTTTGTGCTGTCCCGGAAAAAGGAAATGCGCATGGCATTTTTCCCTGCAATCATTTCCATTGCAATATGCAGATCAATGTCTTCGCCCTGACCGGTGGGAATGCGGTATTTCCAGAAAGCCCGTGATTTCTCATCCGTGCGAAAGATATCCAGACAGTTGGACCCGATTTCATAGGAAAATCCCTGAAACACCACCCATGCCCGGCACCGGGTGAACATGATGCGCCGATCTTCCGGATACAGAGGACTGATATTTGCGGCAAGCAGCCCGTCATACCGGCTTTGCAGAAATCCCCAGGAAACGCCTGCGCGCAGCATTCCGCCGCGTCTGTTTGTCCCCAGAAAAAACAAATCGCTGCGGAGAATCTCTGCACGAAGAAACACCTGCCTCACTTTTGCATTTTCAGGATGAGAAAGAAAGAGAACATGTCCCTGCCCGTGTTCGCATTTGTCCGGCGTATTTCCACCCTCCCCCTGCCCCTCCCTCAAGGGAGGGGAGACCGATAAGGACTTTGAGCCTGTGGCATTCTGAATATATATGGAAATCCGCAGGATGCGGTAAATATGGCTTTGGGGAACCGGAAAAGGAGAAAAAAGGGCAAAATGTTTTCCCTGTCTGTCCGGCTGACTCTGCTCATGACCAATGGCTCTGTCACCGTCCATTACCGAAGCACGGAAGGGAAAAGGGGACTGCACGAGCAGAAAATGATCCGGAGGGATCATCACTTCCCGGCGCAGATCCGCAGGCCAGTTCCAGCAGATGACACGGGATTCCATGCCGCATGGATTCAGATTGCGGCAGTATTCCACCGGATTTTCAGCCAGTTGCATGGCTGCGGCATCCAAATCAAATGCTGCCATGTCCCCTGTGCCGTTGTAATGGCAGAATACTTCCAAAGCCTTTGCCCGGAGACGCTGTAACGTGATGCGTTTGGGAACAGGAAACCCCCTGAAACCCTGAGGGTTTTCAAAACCCTCAGGGTTTGAGAAATAAGAATCAGCAGGTTCCAGACAAAGCACCTGCGCGGGGTTTAAATGACAGATGCGCATCTCTCCTGCTTTTTCCGCAGAAATATGGCTCCCGCCAACCAGATCCCTGAAATTTTGTGCATTCATGTCATGACTGAGCCACGAGAGTCTGGCCGGGCTGGCATCATCCAGATTCACCAGCACAAGCAGTTTTTTTCCCGAAGGCCGGTGATGGCGCAAAAGCACAATGCCGTTTCCCTCTCCCTGCTGGATCAGGCGCAGATCTGTCTGATCATGAAAACCCGGATGATCGCGCAGAAGATGATTCAGATGCCGGATATGCGCGATCTGGTTTTCCCCCGCGCCCCAGTTCAGGGAACAGGCATCATGCACATTGATTTTTTCCGTTGCAAACCATTCCACACCATTGGCAAAACCGAAACCTCCGTTTTGGGAACACAGCGCGCACAAAGCTGTCCGCATCTTTGCATAGGCATGGGAGCGCGCAGCCAGACGGTTGTTGTCATGGGTTTCCGCGAAATGAATCATCACGCCTTCGCTCTGTCCAATGTCAAACGCGGCGGGAAGATAATAACTGATCTGTCCCCGGTCATAATTCTGAAACAGTTCGGAATAAGCCCAGTTCAGATTGGCTCTGTCCAGCAGATCACGGGTCACGGAAATCTTTCCTCCCAGCCCTTCCAGAAAAAACACTGTATCCGGATACTGCTCCCGCACCGCAGCCACAATAAACCGCCAGGCACGCATGGGAATCATATAGCCTGCATCGCACCGGAACCCGTCCACTCCCCGCCTGCACCAGGTGAGAAACACATCTGCCATGTATTCCCACAGATCCGTATGGGAATAATCCAGTTCTGTCAAATCTTCCCAGGTCACACCCCAGGCTCCGGGCATGCGGATGTGTCCTTTTTCATCACGGGACAGCCACTGGGGATGGGTTTCATGCAGGCTGGCTGCCCAGCCCGTATGGTTGATGGCTATGTCCATGATGAGTTTTCCGTTCCGGGCATGAACTGCGTCCACCAGTTCAATGAACTGCTCCAGCGGTGTGGCTTTGGGATCAAATTCTGCCAGAGCCGGATCCACTTCGGTGAAACTGAGCGCTGCATAGGGACTGCCAAAACGTCCCATGCGTCCGTAGGTGGTGGGGGTGGGATGAACCGGCAGCAACTGCAGCCAGCGGGACCCCAGTTCTCCGAGAATGAAATCCAGTTCCCGAATCAGATCCCGGAAGGTTCCGGATTGGGGAATCACGGTATATCCGGCATGATCCAGCATTCCAATGCATGCGGACTGAGGTTCTGACGGTCTGCCTTTTCCGGATTTGCTGGGACCGAACTGACGCACAAACGCGTTGTAAATGATGTTCGCACAGCAGGTGTCTGCGGGTTCTGTGTTGATGACGGTGTTGGGACCGGAGGGCCAGAGGGGATCGGTTTTGCCCTGCGCGAGAAAATAGGCTTTGGCCTCAAAATGTCCCACCTCGCGCAGAGGAAGGGTTACGGCAAAAAATCCGGGACGGATCTCTTTCATGGGAATGTCAAACCAGTCACGGGAAAGCGGGGATTCATCATGCAGCACTTCCCGGAGAATCTCGGAGCGCACGATCCTGCCCTGGCCGATATTGGTGCGCAGCCAGGCACGGCCTTTTGGCTCCTCTTTTGCAGACAGGGCAAAGGTGCAGGTATCTCCCCTGAACCGCAGAAGATGCGCTCCCGGAGCCGGATGCTGTTTCAGACGGTCAGAGACATTCATGAAATCACCTTTTCCGGAGAAACTCTTATGGTTTCTTTTTGTTCAGATCTTCAGGCTGTTTTGCAGGTTCCGGACCAGACACCCGTATCTGCATTTCAATCTTTTCCAGAGGATTGTCTCTGGGATCTCTGGGCTGGGATACAATCTTGTCCGCAGCTTCCATACCGGAAACCACTTCACCGAAAACCGTGTACTGCCCATCCAGATACGGTGCATCAGCCACGCAGATGAAAAACTGGGAACCTGCACTGTCCGGATGACCGGATCGCGCCATGGACAGAATGCCTCTTTTATGAGGTTTATTGCTGAATTCTGCTTTGATGTTATACTCCGGCCCTCCGGTTCCGTGAATTCTCCGATCCGGATTTCTGGAATTGGGATCACCGCCCTGGATCATGAATCCGGGAATCACCCGGTGAAACGCGGTGCCGTTGTAAAAACCGGATTTTGCCAGTTCCAGAAAACTGTTTACATGATTGGGCGCTGCATCGGGAAAAAATTTCACCGTGATGTCTCCGAATTTGGTGGAAATGACCGCACGAGCGGCATTCATGGCCGCAATTTCCTCGGAACTGAAATTTTTCTGCCGCACCTCTGCCGCATATCCCGCTGAAAAACTGCAAAACAGCAGACATGCCCAGACTGCAGCGCACCTCAGATACTGATTCATTTTATGTACTTGCCTCCCTTTGGTTTATGAAATGCTTTGGGGTGTCAGGGCAGAGATACTCGTTCCAGCGCTTACATCACAGAAATGAAAAAAACACCCGGCACCAAAAACCTGACACCGAACACCTGTCACCTTATTTTTTTATTTAATCTGAAAATGCCGAAAAAAGCAATCCCTAAGCACAGGATTTATGATTTGGACAAAAAATATCTTCAACGCAACGTTATCGGTCGGATAATTCTTGTCGTAGAGAAAAAAAAATGTTATAAACCCCATTTCGGCAAATGGGAAATTGTCAATGAAGAAAGAATCCGTATTTATTCAGAAAAGGAAGAAACAGAAACCATGATGCAGACACTGAAAATTGATATCTACAAACCGCAGAAAAAAGAACCGGATACCAAAATCACCATTCCCCTTTCCTCTCTCAGCATATCGGAAAAACTGCTGCCCAGCAAGGTAAAGGCTTCCCTGGAACGGGAAGGGATTGATCTGAGCGAACTGAGTGTGCTGTTTGCCAAACAGGGCCCCAAGGGAACCCTGATCGAGGTGGAGAATTTAACAGAGAGAATTGTAATCTCCATCGAATAGATGCAGATTTAAAAACAGGAAGATACGGGAATGGTTTTGGGTATGGAAAGAGGGACTCCCCGCGTTTTTTCAGAAAGCGGGGAGCGTGAATACGGTCATCTGCCTCACCGAGGCATTTTTTCAGCCCGCTCAGCCGCGGCGTGCCGCACAGGTTCCGGAGGGCGCTTTAAAACCCCCGGATCCGGTCGGGATTCCGTGTGCCCGGACAAACCCTGCTGATATGCGTTTTTCCACCTCTCCGCTCCTGCATTCCGGACATTCCGGCAACGTGCGGTCTCCGGAGAACATCAGTTTTTCAAACCGGCTGTGGCATTTTCTGCACTCAAATTCATATATGGGCATAGGATTCAATATCTCCTTTCAGAATTTTTCACAAACAATAAACAGACAGAGACTGTCCGTCAAGTGCCATTTGAACGGACTGCCTGTCGAAAATCTCTGTATCCGGAAACGGAGACTTCCCATTTTGAGAGGAAATCTGCTGAGGAGATGGAAGGGATCAGGTTTTTGGGTACAGGAAAAACACATTCCCTCCTCATCCCCGAAAAAGCAGAATCACTTTATTCTGTTTGCTGGGGATTCAGACAGAAGCCGGATCTGTGAAACAGAGATTTTTACGGAATGTTCAGGTTTCCATAAGGAAAAGAAATGGAAAAAAAGGATATTCTCCTGGATTTGCCCCCTCCCTGGAATTATCTGATTCCCCTTTCAACCCGTTTTACGGTTTGGGCAATCCTGGCTGCGATTCTCTATATTCTCCGCTCCTTTTTTCTTCTGATCTTTCTCACTTTTGTCTTTGCCTATATTCAGTCCGGAAGCGTCAACCGGCTGGGAAAATATATCCGAAGCAGAGAACTGCGGGTCATCACAGTTTTTGTTCTTCTCCTGACTTTTCTTACCGCAGTGGGGCTTTTTGTGTTTCCCAAAGTTCGGAAGCAGACCGAGGCGTTTGTCGGCCAGTTTTCGGTCTATATCAAAAAGGTGGATGAAACCCTTGAAAATCTGGCAGCCCGGTATCCGGTTCTTTACAATGTGATTCCGGAACTCCGAAACCCTGAAGAGACAGCCCCGCTGGAAAATGGAAAGGGGGATGAGTCAGGGGATAAAAAAGGGAAATCCCCCACCATTGCATTTTTGCAGGAACTCTTGGGGATTGGGGAATTTGCAGAGGGAAATGTGAAAAAAATCGATCAGATTCTCAGTATTCTGGGCGGAATCGGGGGACGATTTGCCTCGGTTTCCTCCGCGTTTCTGCTTTCCCTGCTCTTTTCTTTTCTCATTGTCTTTGATCTGCCCCGGCTGAGCCGCAATGTCACGGATCTGAAAAACACCAAACTCGCTTTTATCTACGATGAAGTGGCGGAAAATATCTTCAATTTTTCCCAGGTGATGGGACAGGCTTTGGAAGCCCAGTTCTATATTGCGCTGATCAACACCATTCTGACCGCCATCGGCATTTATCTTCTGGGAATGGGCACAAATGTGGCCTTTCTGTCTGTGATTGTATTTTTTTGCAGTTTCATTCCTGTGGCGGGTGTGTTTGTGAGTTCGGTTCCCATCTGCCTTATTGCGCTGCAGACTTCCGGCGGACTGCAGACCCTGGTTCTGGCTGTTCTGATGATTGCTGCCGTCCACCTGATCGAAGGTTATATCCTCAATCCCAAAATCTACGGGGCACGTATGCGCATCAACCCTGTGATTGTGCTCATCATCCTGACGGTCAGCGGAAAACTTTTCCATTTCTGGGGACTGATTCTGGGCGTGCCGATCTGCACCTATTTCTTTGGGCATGCTATCCGGCACACATCAGCAGATGCAGAAAAAGGATAGCTGGCTGCTGATCCGACTTTGTTTTTTTCCGGCACAAAAACTGCCGGTTATAATAATGTCAGCAGAACCTGGAACTCTGTCAACTTTGATTTTGGGAGTTCATCGATACAGAGAAACCGGATTTTTTGGAAAAATCCGGTTTTTGGAAATCACAGATTCAGAACTGACAGAGCACCGGCTTTATCTGATAAAAATTCTTGTTTTATTCCCCTGACCTTTTGTAATTGTTGTTTTAAGAGAAAAATGTTGCTTATCATGCCGATTCCCCACTGAAAAGATACTTGCAAGCAGGCAAAAATGAGGTTTTCGTGTATTAAAAAAACCGGATTTTTATGAAAAATCCGGTTTTTCCGAAAAGACTGAGAACAAGGAGAAAACATGGTTATTGATTTTCATGTGCATCTGTTTTCCAAAGACATCCGTGAAAACAGATCAGCTTATTTTCCCTCGGAACCCGCTTTCCGGCTTCTTTACGATTCGCCCAAATCCCGGATTGTCGGCGCAGAAGAGACCATTCGCATGATGGATGAGGAAGGGGTGGACAAATCTGTTGTTTTTGGCTTCCCCTGGCAGGATGCCAACATATTCGAAAGAGAGAATGATTATATCGCGGAGGCTGTGCAGCGTTATCCCCAACGGCTGATCGGACTGGCCTGCTTTGACGCGCTGAATCCAAAAGCAGGTTTGGAAACCGAAAGATGCCTTGCCAATGGACTTTCCGGCGTGGGAGAACTGGCCTTTTACCAGTCCGGCATTGATGAATCCTGCTGCAAAGCTCTGGAGCCTGTCATGGCCGTCTGCCGGGAAAAGGGCTGTCCCGTGATGATTCACACCAATGAACCGGTGGGGCACATCTATCCGGGCAAATCTCCCAACACCCTGGCACAGATATACAACCTGGCAAAAAATTTTCCGGACAACCGGATTGTGCTGGCCCACTGGGGTGCGGGAATCTTTTTTTACCGGATGCTGAAAAAAGAGACAAAGGATGTGCTGAAAAATGTGTGGTATGACACGGCAGCATCACCTTTTCTTTATGATCCGGAGATTTACCCCGCAGCAGTGAAACTGGCCGGAGCCGACAGAATTCTTTTTGGCACAGACTATCCCCTGCTGAAACCCTTCCGGTATTTTAAGGAAATGGAAGCATCCGGCATCGCGGAGACAGAGCGAAAGGCGGTGTGCGGAGAGAATGCGGCCGCTTTTCTGAAACTGTGACATCAGAGATTCATTTACGGAAAAATACAAATTACTGCTGACTGCATCCTGCAAGAATTTGCAGGATGCAAAGGGCGTCTTTCAGGGTAAGGCTTTCGTCTCCGTCATAATCACCGGTGCGGGGCGTTACAGAATTTTCCTTGCGGATACCGGCCACTGTCTGGAGAATCGCGATGACATCTTCGATTCCCAGACGTCCGTTCTGATCAAAATCGCCGGAAACTGCGGATACCGGCACATACTGCCGGATAAAAGGGAGGAGTTTCGGAACTTTGGCATAAACACCGTACAGATTCGGGAGAGCACAGGCTTCGCCCCAACTGACGATCCCGGCCAGTTTCCAGCCGCTTCCGTCCCATACAATCAGCGGACCTCCGCTGTCACCGATGCACGCGTCCTTTCCTCCCCAGGCAAAACCTGCGCAGAGCATGTTTTCGGTTATATCATCCTGATACCATAATGCATTATAGGCATTGAAGGCAGCATTGCAGGTTTCATTGCTGACAATGGGAATCAGCACTTCCATAAGCATATCTGAATAGGAATAGGTATAATAATCCGTCTTTCCCCAGCCCAGGGTAACGGACAGTTGATCATCAGGAACAAAATCTTCTGATACCGGACGGATGGTCTCATAAGATACGCTGTGCTCCAGTTCCAGCAGGGCAATGTCAAAATCCAGGGTGGAATTGTCATAGGCGGGATGCACAATGATTCTTTTCACATCCAGCCGTTCCCCGGTATCGTTCTTCAGATCATGGACATTCAGTGCCACATCCACATCTGAGGGAGATTTCCGGTACACGCAATGCCCGGCAGTGACTACCCAGTTGGGATGAATGAGGGAACCTCCGCAGAACTGGCCGGAATCGTAAGCGGAACTCCATGAATGCAACAAAGCTGCCATCCAGGGCCAGTCACCCGGAGCTGCCTCCCGGCCTCCCACAATCCGGGAGGAACGGGAAAGAAAATCCATATCTTCCGCTGTTTCGGCAAATCCCGGAGAGCAGAATGCAAAGAATGCAAGTATGGAAATATATGAAAATATTTTCATGATTTTCTTTAAAAAGACAACCGGGCTGAAATACCCCCCGCAATTTTTACATGATCCCGAAAAAAATAAATTTAGGGATTTGGAAATTGCTGATGTACCGGTTTTGCGTTCTGAGGTTTCAGTGTCTGTTTTCTGACACCTGAAACCTGACACCCGGCATCTGAACAATCCGGTATTTAAAGAACTTCCTCTTCCCTTAACCGGACAGCACAGGGAGGATCCGGTCATCGGGGACTTTCTTGCTTCCATTCACTCCCGCACTTCTGCCACATGCTGCATGACAAAAATCCGAAATGTCCCCGGTGACAGGCGTTTCCGCCCATCCAGCGGGGGTAAAGAATAAGCATATCAGGATATACTGAAATATACTGGTCCAATTTGGTTTTTCCGTCATTCCGGCAAAAGCCGGAATGACGGAAGCAGTTTTTGTGCCTTAAAAAATCAAAGTTGGATCATTAATACTTGCCAATTTCACTGTGAGCCTGTGCTTCATTTCAGATTCTCCTTTCGGCTTCCTTCACTCCCAGGGCCAGATGCTTTCCAGATAGGCCAGACCCGGAACTGTGTCTTTTTCCCTGTGGGTTTCCAAGGTGACAACCGGGGGCGTCTGCCAGTTTTCCTTAAGCCATCGGAAGAGCAGGGGAAAATCCAGAATGCCCTTTCCCGGAGCCAGATGATTGTCAAAATTTCCGAAATTGTCGTGCAGATGAAGCTGTCCGATAAATTTTCCAAGCATATTGAGCCAGCATTCCAGACTGCTGCGGCTGAAGGCTTTGCAGTGTCCAATGTCCAGACAGAATCCCGCGTGTGTGAGATGCTCAAACAGGGGCAGCATCTGTTCCGGGCCGTGCTCATACACATTTTCCAGCATCAGGCGTGAGCCTTCATTGCGAACACTTTTGCCAAACCAGTTCCAGAAGGACAGACTGTGCTCCATCCAGACTTCGCGGAAAAATCCATAGCGCTTTTCATCATATCCCGCATGACAGACCACGGTTTCAGGACGAAACACGGGGATCAGTGTCAGCACCTGTTCAAATCGCTGCCGCGTCAGGGCACGGACAGCCGCATCATCGGAACCGGGTGACATGTCAATGAAAGGCCCGTGCAGGGTAATGCCCAGATCATGTGCATGGAAGTGCTCGGCAATCCGGGTAAATTCCCAAATCGGCACATTGTCCAGAGCCTGCGCATTGATGCCAATTTCCGGCTGTATCCGCTGTCGGAGAAAAAGATCCGCTCCTTTTTCCCGCAATATCCCAAACGGTACGCATACATGAATAATTTTTCTCAGATTTTTCACATTTATGCCTTTCGGAACTGTAACCGAAAAAAACGGATTTTTCGTAAAAAAATCCGTTTTTTTTGAATACCTGAAAACCTTTGCCGGAGTATCTGATACCAATTCGCGATTGATTTGATACTGTCACGGGATGATCCGGAGGAGTGCAAAAATTAAGCGGAGCGGTTTTTTGCACAGACAGAACCGCAATATTGGATCAAACCAATGGCGAATCGGTATGACAGATTGCCGGGTCAGTTCTGTGACAGGGACATCAGGTACGCGCGCAGGCCGCCCTGCCGCTTTTTCAGGCCCAGTTTGCCTCTCAGGTTTCTGCGGTGAAAATGCACAGTGGTTTCCGCAATATTGAGGATGCAGGCTATATCCTTGCTGGATCTGCCCTGTCTGACCAGAGCCGCGACCTGCGTTTCCTGGGGGGTGAGAAAAATTTCTGCTGCGGAAAGACGGTGCAGAAAAGGGGAAATGATTTCGCTGAGATGGTTTTCGACAATTTCTGCAAAGATTCTCTGATCCGGTCTCAGATTTGATTTTTTGAGTTTTTCCACATAGGGCAGCACCAGTTCCTTTACATTGCGCAGCATTTTCTGCTCCAGTTCAGCCTTGTCATTTTCCCGCTGTTTCAGCAGCACTTTCAGGGCCACATTGTGCTCCCGGAGTTCCTGCTCCCGCTCTTTCAGGGTTTCTTCGGCCAGTTTCAGGGCCGTGATGTTTTCATGACTGACCACCGCCATGACTTTCCCCTGGTGCTGCATACCCACAGCCCGCATATAATACCAGTATCTGCCTTCCGGGGAATGGCAGGGATAGTCATGCAGAAATTCCCCGGTCTGACCTGCAAGCACCGCGCGTATGCCTGCTGCCACATGCCGGGCATCTTCCGATTCCTGCCCTGTGGCAGCATGGCAGATATCCAGATAATTCAGACCAATGGAATCCGGTTTTCCTTTCATGCCGTTTTTGCACGCGTAGGTTCTCCATGCCCGGTTGCTTTCCACGATAAAACCTTTCTCATCCAATATGGCAATATGCGCGGAAAGGGAGTCAAGAACAGTCCGGGCCAGCAGGTTCGGGAAAGTGACATTCAGGGATGGCTCAAAAGAATTCATCTGTTTTTTCCTGCATACGAGAGACAGACAGAAGTGTTGACTCTCTTTTGGCTGGGTTAGGCTTAAATGCGGACGGATATTCTCCGAAAAGCTCAGACAGGGAGGATTTTTTCAGATAACAGATAATCGGCTGCGGGCCAATCCATCTGACACTCTGTATTCAATGCCGTTTCCTTAAGGCTCCCCTCCCTTGAGGGAGGGGCAGGGGAGGGTTTTAAGAATTTCCTCTTCCCTTAGGTGCAGTACACCAGAATTTTTGCGGCGATTCTGGCGGCTGTCACCTCGGAAACCTGTGATCCCGGTATTTTTGCCAGTTCATTGATGTCCGCGGCCACCACCTTTTTCTCTCTGCCCAGGGCCCGGATCAGACGGACAATCTGGCGGTAGGAAAATCCGCCCGGTTCCGGTGTTCCTGTTCCGGGAATGACAGAAGGATCAAGACCGTCCACATCAATGGTGAGATACACCTTTTCCGGAAGAGCGCAGAGAATCTCCCCGATCCAGGCATCATCTGCCGGATCAATTTCATGCGCATAAAAGGGCCGGATGCGCTTTTGACGCATATACTCAGCCTCTTCCGGGGAAAAAGATCGTATACCGGCCTGGACCGCGGGCAGCCCCGCATCCTCCCTCACCCGGCGCATGACACAGGCATGATTCCAGCAGCTCCCGTTCCATTCGTTCCGCAGATCCGCGTGCGCGTCAATCTGCAAGACCCCGGTTCCGGGATGGATTTCTGAAACCGCAAGAATGGGGCCAATGGAGATGGCATGATCACCGCCCAGACAGAGCAGAAATTTATTCTGACGCAGCACGTCTGCGGCAGCCTGTTTCATCTCGGCCACGGCCTGTTCCGGATCCTCTGCCGGAAAAAGGGGTGCCAGCGTATGAATGGCCTTTGCACCCCAGTTGACAAGGGTTTCCTCGTCAATCAACTCCAACTGTGCGGAGGCCTGCAGCAGATGAAACGGGCCCCTGGCAGTGCCGGTTCCGTAAGACACAGAATTTTCATAGCACAGGGGCAGTATCGCCATATCCGCATCTTCCAGTTTCGCAGTTCCAATTTCCTCTCCCCCGAAAGGAACAAATGCTTCCGATTCCATAATCACCTGTCCGGACTTCTTGGCAAGTCATATAAATTTTGTGTTGCAGCGTTTTCAGAAAAACCGGATTTTTCGGAAAAATCCGGTTTTTTTTCATACCGGAAAACTTTCTGCTGCGCAGTTATTTCACGAACATGGCCGCTGCCACCACGGTGGTCCACAGGTTGCCCTCAGATCCCAGGGCTCCCTGGGAAAAATGCTGGGAATCCACGATCTTGCCCGACATTTTGTACACTTCACTCCGCGCATCATAATCCTTGTCCGGATCAAACTCAATGCCCAGGGTGCTTGCCAGCATGGAGGCTGCAAGATCCTCGGCATATTCCCCGGCTTCTTTTTCGGTCTGGCCAAATCCGTGATGTTCCGAAATATATCCGTACTGCCCGGGTTCCGCGGGAAGAGCCAGACCGATGCTGGCCACAATGCGTCTTCCCGGTTCCTTGATCTGCTCCCTTGCCAGGACGCAGTGGGTGATTTCTCCGGGTTCAAGATGTTTGATGCCGTCTTCCACATTCAGTATCTTGCAGTACGGCGGAAATATGGAAGATACCGTAACCAGGTTCAAATGCGCTATTTTTGCGTCGCGCAGCGCATTTTCAAATGAGGCCAGTTTCTCCTTGGAATGCCCCACACCTTTTGTAAAAAACATATATCTCGGAACATACATGTTATCCCCTCCTTTTCTTTCTCTTCAATCCATGTTATGATGTGTATCTGCAGATTTTCAGGAAACATTTTTCTCCGCATAAAAGAATACTGCATGTCCTGGGCCCGGAAGAAAAAATTTCCGCGGAAAACCTGTATATAATTTACAGATGCGGGGTTATAGTATAAATGAATGTGCTTTTCAACTGTTTTAAACAGAAAAATCATGGTAAAAAGAGGAACCGGGTCAAAAGGGAATAAGTGTCTTTTCAAAAACCGGAGACCGGAAAAGGTTTTCCGGACTTTGGATATTGCCTGTTGACTTTGGACATTAACCGTTTGCAAGCGATTATATGGTGAAAATGAAAGATTTTGGAGATTCGGAACCGATTGCCCATATCGGATTTCAGACCATAGCACAGAGCAGGAAAGTCAGATGGGTCCGCCAACAGTTTGATCAGGTTGCCAGGCGGTATGATCTGATGAACACATTGCTGAGTTTCGGCATTCATCATCTGTGGAAACGCACGGCCATCCGGATGCTTGCTCTGAAATCCGGGGAGAAAGTGCTGGATGTATGCGGCGGAACCGGCGATCTGGCTGTATCCGCGTCAAAACGGGCGGGAGCAGCCGGTCAGGCGGTGCTGTATGACATCAACCGGCAGATGATGGAGGCAGGCCGTTCGAGTTTCTTTGCCCGGGAATTCCGGCAGCAGATCATTTATATACAGGGGGACGCGGAGCAGATGTCTTTTCCGGACCGTTTCTTCGATGCGGTCATCGTGGGATTCGGTGTCCGGAATCTCACCTGCATGGAAAAGGGCTTTTCGGAAATGCACCGGGTGCTTCGGCCCCGCGGACGGATGGTCTGCCTGGAATTTTCCCAGCCTGTGCTGCCCCTGTTCCGTAAGATATATGATCTGTATTCCTTTCGGATCATGCCCCTGCTGGGCAGACTGTTCACCGGATCTGTGCAGGCATACACCTATCTGCCGGAATCCATCCGGCTTTTTCCCTCGCCGGACAGCCTCAAATCCCTGCTGGAACAGATCGGTTTTTCCCAGGTGGAATACCTGCGGCTGACCGGAGGAGTGGCTGTGATTCACCGGGGGGTCAGAAAACCCGATCCGAAATGAGAACAGAGATCGCACATTTTTCTGTCCGCAGCAGGAAGGCATGGAATTATGCCTGATACCAATTCGCCATTGATTTGAAACACAAGTTTTTCAGAAAGATCGGATTTTTGAAAGAAAATCAGGTCTGTTGAATACACAAGAACTTCTTTTTGTCTGGCTATAAGTATATTTTCAATGGGGAACCCGTATGATATCTTCGGACAGCAGGGCAGAATGGGAAAAATTTGTCCGGAAATCTGAAGTTCGGAAGGACATCGGATACAGCGAACCGGATAAAAAAATTTGCGGAAAACAATTTTTGGGAAGCCTGCATATAAACCGTTGTGTATTCCAACGAATATATATATATATGTCATGTATCATCAGTAAAGAAGAGTTGCAGTAACATACCGAATTCAGGGGAAAGGAGTGTTCAGAATGAATATGAGGTTCAAGTTGCTGGTTTTTATTGTTATCCTGCTGTTTATCGGCATATGCGCATCCTTCGGGCTGACCTATTATACGGCCCGAAGTGAACTTACGGATCTGGGCGGAGAGATGTTTGCAAGGATCAACAGGGATGTCATGGGGCTGATTCAGGCAATGGATGCACAGGTCCGGGCAGGGAAAATGACAAAGGAGGAAGCCCAGGATTTGGTCCGCACCTACGCCAACGGCCCCAAAAACGCGGATGGCACAAGGAACAGGTCGGCAAACAGGATGGCCGCAGATGAGTTTGTGTACATATGGGCCTTCAGCACAAAAGGGGACAGCAGGGGAATATTGCAGATGCATCCTTTTCTTGAGGGACAAAAATCATGGGATGTGCAGGTGGAGGGGAAATACACAGTGCGGGATTCCTGGGCAAATCCGGAAATGACCGGAAAACTGTTCAGAGACAAATGGCAAAATCCCGGGGAACCGGTTTCCACATTTCTTGCCTTTCAGATCTATTACGAACCCTGGGACTGGCTGGTGGGAACCGGCGGGAGAGAGCGGCTGCTGTATGAAAAACGTCTGGGAACTCTGCAGATTCAGTTCAGCGTAATCGGTGTGTTCATGCTGCTCCTTGCAGCGGCCTTTCTTTTTTATGCGCACAGAAACAACAGAACACTGAAAAAAAGCATTGATATCCTGGCCAACAGTGCGGATCAGATGATAGCCGGTTCCCGGCAGATTTCTTCCGCCAGCCAGTCCCTGGCCCAGGCATCCTCTCAGCAGGCCGCATCCATGGAGGAAACCACATCCTCTCTGGAGGAAATGTCTTCCATGACCCGCCGGAATGCGGACAACGCGAAGCAGGCCGACAGTCTGATGAAGGAAACCGGACGGGTGGTTGCCAATGCGAACCAGTCCATGAACGAAGTGACCAAATCCATGGAGGAAATCTGCCGGGCCAGTGAGGAGACCTCCAAAATTATCAAAACCATTGATGAAATCGCTTTCCAGACCAATCTGCTGGCACTGAACGCTGCAGTGGAGGCTGCCCAGGCAGGAG
>CAZDIU010000055.1:0-21301 GCA_964505535.1 uncultured Desulfobacterales bacterium
CATTTTCCCGGATAATGGCATAAGGCCCCACTTTGACATCCGCGCCCAGTTGCGCGCGGGAATCCACAATTGCTGTCGGATGTATCATTTTTTTTCTCCAAAAGCGGCCAGGAGTTCGGCCTCGGCCACGCGCTGTCCCTCTACGCTCGCGAGCCCGGCCAGTTTGACCACTTTTTCACGCATTTTCAGAATATTGACTTCCAGTATCAACTGATCTCCGGGCACAACCGGCTTTCGGAATCTGACCTTGTCAAATCCCATGAAATACATGGATGATCCGTGACGTTCCACTCCGCGGGATTCTGTCACAAGCACCGCGCCCGCCTGCCCCATTGCCTCAATAATCAGCACACCCGGCATAATGGGTTCGCCCGGAAAATGTCCCTGAAAATACGGCTCATTGATGGTCACATTTTTCAGGGCTTTGATTTTCTGTCCGGACTCCAGTTCCACCACCCGGTCAATCAGGACAAAAGGGTAACGGTGAGGCAAAAATTCCAGAATTTTTGAAATGTCAAACAGGTTCATTTTTCCTCAATCCTCTCCACTCTTTTTTCCAGTTCTGTGATTTTTTTCTTCAAATCCGGCAGACGGGGAATAATCTTCTGTACCTTCAGCCAGATTTTATGGGGCATTTCCGGTGCACCTGAAACCACTGCTTTGGCAGGAACGGATTTTGCCACCCCGGAACAGGGGCCAACGACCGCATAATCCCCGATTTCCGCATGATCGCAGACAGCCACCTGCCCGGCCAGAATCACATGCTTTCCGATTACCGCACTTCCTGCAATGCCCACCTGCGCAACCAGAATGGTGTTTTCCCCCACGGTGACATTGTGCGCAATGTGAACCATGTTGTCGGTCTTGACCCCGCTTTTCACCCAGGTGGTGCCGAATGTGGCCCGGTCAATGGTGTTCAGCGCGCCGAGTTCCACATCATCGTCAATCCGGACAATGCCGGTCTGGGGAATTTTCACATATTTCTCCCCATCCGGAACAAATCCGAATCCGTCTGTTCCAATCACGGTTCCCGCGTTGACAATCACGCGGGAGCCGATTTGACACCGGGAGCGGATGGTGACATTGGCAAAAATCTCTGTGTCATCCCCGATGACAACCTCATCTTCAATGACCGTGCCGGGATGAATCCGAACGCGACTGCCAATGCTTACCCTGTCTCCTATGCAGACAAAATGGGAAACATACACCTGCTCTCCGCAGCGGAAATCCTTTCCGATATGGGAGTTCGGGCTGATATATGCTTCGGGTTCGCATGGGGGATGAAACAGTTCTTTGGCCCTGGCAAATGCCAGAAGGGGATTTGCCACAGCAATGGTGGTAACTGAACCGGCCCCGTCAAAATCTTTGGGAACGATCACAGCAGCCGCACGGGTTTCATGAATCTGCTTCAGGAATTTCCCCCCCCCGGCCCAGGTGATATGATCTTCAGTCGCAGATTCAAACGGAGCGGCATCACATACCAGCCGCTCCCCGTCTCCGCGAAGCTCGCCTTTTACGGTTTCAGCAATTCTTGAGAGAGATATTTTCATTTCTGTTGTCAGTGTGCGGGTTTCAGTGTTCAGGGGTTGGAGATTGGGGATCAGGTGGGGCCGGGCATTCAGATTTCGGTTTCAGTTCATACCCAACCCCCTAACCCCTTAATCCCTTTCTCTATTTGGCATTGTATCGTTTGATTAACTCGTCTGTGACATCAAGCGCATCCGGATAATAGAGAACAGCCCCTTTCTCCAGAATAAGCTGAAAATTCCCGCTCCTGCCGATAGCTTCCACAATGTCAAACACATCTTTCTGGACCCGTTTGATAATCTCTCCCTCAAAATCCCGGAGTTCATCCGCATATTTTTTCTGGAGTGCTTTGAAGTCGCCCACTTTGATGCGGAATTCCCGCTCTTTTTCCTCCCGCACCTCTTTGCTCATGACCATGGCTTCGGCTTCCAGCTTCTTTTTGAGTTTCTCAAGCTGCTCTCCCTGATCCCTGAGATTTTTTTCCATGCCCTTGCCTTTGGTTTCAATCTCGGCTTTGGCTGCTTTGCCTCCTTTGGATTCCCGAAGCACTTTCTGAAAATCAATGATACCGATCTTTGTATCCGCTCCGTATGCGGAAACAAAGAAAAACAACGTAATAAAAACTGTAAGTCCCGCTGTTCTGACTGCTTTCATTTTATCCTCTTTTCTCCTTGCATACCGGTTTTGCAGAAGACCGTCCTCTGCTTTTTTTATTATGAATCCAAACAGAGTTTGGACAGACATAATCATCTTTGCTTTCAATTTGAACTGTTTTATGAAATCTGAAAAAAATTTCAGCATCAGCATCCATGTTTTCTGCAGCCAAGGCACAAAGTTTCACAAAGATTCAATGCACAGTTATTTTTCAGATTTCATATTAGGGACATGGAAAATGCTGATATACCGTTTATAAAAAAGCTGTCCTTTATGGATAAAGTTAATCTTTAATCAAAAACGGTATATTGGGAAGTTCCGAGTCCCTTATAATCCCAATGCCGTTTCCTTAAGAAAACAAAGGAGTGCCAAACTGAAAGTTTGGCATAACAATCTTCAGGGATTTTCCAATAAATAATCTGCCCACTGTAGGGGCGACCGGCCGGTCGCCCCTACAAATTACCCGCAAAAAGCGGGTATTTTATTTCTTGGTAGTTCCCTCAGCAATTTCAGTATTCCCAAACTTTCAGTCCGGGACTCCGGATGAAGCATTTTCCGCTTAACTTAACGGCATTGGGGCAGCGGTCCGGTCTGCTGCATGATTGCACTGACAGTTCAGTGCTCCGCCAGTTCTGAATCTGTGATTTATAACAACCGGATTTTTCCAAAAAATCCGGTTGTTCTGTACCGTTGAAGCCGCAAAATCAAAGTTGACAGAGTATCAGAAGGTGCTGCCCATGGCAAATTCCCATCTGCCGCTTTCCTCATCATCCTTTCTGTCCAGAATATAGCCGTATTCAATGCGGATGGGGCCCATGGGGGAATACCATCGGAAGCCTCCGCCCGCACTCTGGCGCAGACCGCTGAATTCAATATTTTGAGATTTGTCATACACATTGCCGGTATCATAGAAGATGACACCCATCACCCCGGCATCTTTGATCAGCGGAAAGATATACTCTGCATTGAACTGGAAGAACTGATACCCCCCAACCTCAGCCCCTTCTTCATCAAACAGACAGATATCCCGCCAGTCAAAGCCTCTGACCGAGTTGATGCCGCCCAGATAGAATTTTTCATAGTCCGGCAGCTTCATGCCGCTGTTCTGGCGGACATATCCGCCTCTGGTGTGCAGATACCCCACTGTTCCCCAGAAAAGCGGGAAATACTGACCGAGTTCCCCAATGACTTTGGTAAAACCGATGTCTCCGCCCAGCCCCGCATATTCCACACTGAGGCTGTGATTGCCGCCTTCGGTGGGATTGAACATTTTGTCCCTGGAATCATAGCGCAGGGTTCCTGTGACACTGCTGGTGACAAATTCCCCTTCCATTTCTTTGACATCTCTGGAAGCATCTTCTGTGACATCCTGTATCTCACCGATATCGTAACCGTAACTCAGATAGAAACGCGTATCCCTGAATACCGGATAGCCGAAGCGGATTGCGCCGCCCAGACTGTCTTTGTCATAGGTGTCATAATCCCGCTCCCATTTGTACAGATCAATTCCCGCGGACAGGGGAATGTCAAACAGCCAGGGTTCTGTGAAACTGGTGGTGAAACGGGTGGAACTGCCCCCAAGTTCAGCCTTGAGCTGGAGAATCTGTCCCAGCCCGAAAAGATTGCGCTGGGTGATGGAGGCCATGGCAAAAAGATTTTCCGTACTGCTGTATCCGCCGCCGAAACTGAAGGTTCCGGTGGGTTTTTCCGTGACATCAATCTTGAGAATCATCTGATCCGCGGCACTGCCTTTGACCGTATTGACCTTGATATCCTCAAAATAATCCAGGCGGTTGAGATTGCGGATTCCCCTCTTCAGATTTTTTCCGCTGTAAAGTCCCTGTTCCACCACCTCCAACTGACGGCGGATGACCTTGTCGCGTGTTTTGGTGTTTCCGCTGATGATGATTTTCTCAAAGTAGACCTGATTTCCTTTCTGTATTTTGTAATTCAGATCCACTTCCAGGCTTTCCGTTTTTTTGCTGATAAGAGGCTCAATTGACGCATAGGCATATCCCTCATCCGAATACACATCGGTGAGCGTCAGCACATCCTTGCGCACCACTTCCCGGTTGTACCAGGTTTCCCGGCCAATCTTTATTTTTTCCAGCAAATCCTTTTCCGGAAAAACGAGATCCCCTGTCACATTAACCTTTCCCACTTTGAACCGGGATCCTTCACTGATCTTTATGGTGATATAGATCCAGTTTCCCCTGTACTCGACCTGGGGATCCCCCACTCTGGCCTCAATATAACCGTTGTTGTGATAATAGGCCGTGACCCGGGCAGCATCCTGGTTCAGATCTTCCCGGTTCAGTTCTCCTGAAGAGGTGATCCATGACCAGAACCCCTTTTCCGATGTTTTCATCAGTTTTTTGAGATCATCACTGGAAAATGCGCTGTTGCCCGCAAAGTCAATATTTTTGATCCGCACCTTTTCCCCTTCCGCAATGATGAACTCCACATCGGCCTGGTTGCTGTCCAGGTTTTTGATTTCATAACTGACGCTGACATTATGATAATTTTTTTCTTTGTACAGGGATTCAATCCGCTGCATGTTGCTCTGAATGTTGGAGACATTCAGCACGGAACCGGTTTTGAGGGTAAGACTTTCCTTTATTTTTTCCTCATCATAGACCCGGTTGCCGGCAAAGCGGACACTGCGGATGGTGGGTTTTTCCGTGACATGGAAAACAATGATCTTGCCTCCGGAACTTTCCTCGGATTCGATGCGGATATCGTCGAAATATCCCATCTTGTATACGGCCTTCATATCTTCGGACAGACTTTTGGCCAGAAAATCATCACCGGGCTGGGTACGGATGATCCGCCGGATCGCATCGGATTCAATGCGTTTGTTTCCGGAAATCCGGATTTCCGCGACCCTTTCCCGCCGGAACAGCTTTGCGGAAAATTTCCGCACCAAATCTTTTACCATGACAGAAAGATTCTCTATTCCCCGGCCTTCGGTAAAAAATACCGAGGGCGGTTCCTGACCGACTGTGGTGATCATTTTTGCGTCAATGCTGATCTTCTGGCCAGCACGGGTCAGGCTTCCCCATATAACATAATCTGCACCCCGATCCATGCCGAATTTCCGGATACCGCCAGCGCTGCGCGTCACCTCTGTCCACGGTTTTCCGTCTGAAATTTCCGGATCAAGCACTGAAGCCCCTTCCTGTTCCAGAAGGGAACGGAGCACCTCCGGCAGTTTTTCCTCAAGATATTCCCTGTCCTCCATGACGTGAATATCAAAAGGCAGCACCACCACCTGCACTGTTTCCAGGGAAACAGCGCTGCCGGCTGCCGCACCCACAATCAGGAGTATTGCCGGTACAATTTTTTTCAAAAAAACACGTCTGAACATACATTGACCTCTTCATTGTCAGGGATACGGACAGCCTCCTACAGCGTCTCTGCCAACTGCCCGTCTGAAAGGGTTACACGGCGGGACATGCAGGCCGCGAGTTCTGCACTGTGTGTCACCACCACCAGCGTCATTTTCAGTTCTCTGTTCAATTCTCTGAGCAGTTCATGGATCTGCCCGCTGTTTCTTTTATCCAGATTGCCTGTGGGTTCGTCTGCCAGCAGCAGCGCGGGGCCGATGACCAATGCCCTTGCCAGAGCCACCCGCTGCTGCTCTCCGCCTGACAGTTCGCTGACCCGGTGGGAAACACGGTTTTTCAGCCCCACCCGGTCCAGAATTTTCTCTGCACTTTTCGCAGCAGACTGTCTGTCCCTGCCGCTGATCAGCAAAGGCATCATGGTGTTCTCCAGTGCGCTGAACTCAGGCAGAAGATGGTGGAACTGAAACACGAACCCAATGGATTTGTTACGGAATCCTGCCAGTTTTTCCCGGGTGAAACGGAAGACATCCTCTTCCCGGAAATACAGTTTTCCCCTGTCCGGATAATCAAGGGTTCCCAGGATGTGGAGCAGTGTGGATTTTCCAATGCCGGAAGCCCCCACCACTGCCACGGACTCTCCTTCCCGCAGGCGGAAGGAAAGGTCTCTGAGAATCTCAATCGGTCCGGCATTGCCGTTAAAACTTTTATATAAACCGGAAGCCCGGATCAGGAAGGGCTGCTCTCAATTCTCCCCAATTTCCGCATTTCCGGATCCTGGATACCTTTGTTCCCGTCTGTCTGCATTATCCATGGCGGATGGCCTCAACCGGATCGAGTTTTGCAGCCTGACCTGCCGGATACAGGGTGGCCAGAAAGCATATCAGCACGGCTGCCGCTGCAATGGCCAGCACATCCGCTCCCTCAAGCCGGACCGGAAGCGTGGTGATATAATAAATATCCGGAGGAAGTTCAATGAATCTGTAGTGTTTCAGCAGAAAACACAGCGCAATGCCCGCACATGATCCCAGTGCAGTGCCGATGCAGCCAATGGTCAGTCCCTTGAAAACAAAAATCTTCCGGATGCTCCGATCCGTCGCCCCCATAGCTTTTAGAATGGCAATATCCCGTTTTTTCTCCATTACCACCATAATCAGGGAACTTGCTATATTGAAGGCCGCCACCAGGATGATCAGGGTCAAAATCACAAACATGGCTGTTTTTTCCAGTTTCAGGGCAGAAAAAAACGTCCGGTTCATTTCTGTCCAGTCCTTTACAGTATAGCCATCCCCCAAATTCCGGGCAATGCGTCTGCCGATTTCTTCCGCGTCGTATATCCGATCCACCCGGATTTCAATCCCGGTGACAGCATCTCCCATGCGCAGCATTTTTCTGGCCGAATCCAGATGAATATAGGCAATGGTTCCGTCATATTCATACATGCCGGATTCAAAAAGACCGGCCACCCTGAATTTTTTCATGGAAGGCATATGCCCCACCGGCGAAACCATGCCTCTGGGTGAAATAAGATATATGTCATCCCCTTCCACAACTCCCATATTTCGGGCCAGTTCTCTGCCCAGAATAATGCCGGGAACTGTTTTTTCCGCTGCCAGTTTTTCCAGATCCGCGGCTGAGAGGTTCCTGTGCACCTGTCCGGCCAAAGCCGGATCAATTCCCCGCAGCACTGCCCCGACTGCGCCGGCAGCGGATCGGAGCATGGTCTGGGTATGGATGACAGGCGCGGCTGCCACCACATCCTTCATCTGTGCCAGCAGGGAAAGAACGCTTCGGTACTCCGTAAAATTTCCTTTTTCACAGGTGATGAAAATATGGGATTCCACTGCCAGAATTCTGTTTTTCAAATCGGTCTCAAAACCTGCCATGACAGCAATCACCACAATCAGGGCCATGACCCCTACTGTCACTCCCGCAATGGAAAGAAAGGTGATCAGGGAGATGAATCCGTATTGCTGTTTGGCACGCAGATAGCGGCGGCCGATGAAATATTCAAAATTCATTGTGCTTGCCAGTGTTCAGCATTTATACTGGAATAAGTCGAAAATCTGTGTTTTTTATATTGGTTGTCGCCATATAACATGGATCTGGGCAATGTGAAATTCAGCAGTTCGGTCAGGCTGTGCCGGTTTATAAATTTATAACCCACTCTGGTAGTGGGACAAATCCGTTGATCCCCAGTTTTTAACCCAGAGTCACACAGAGTTTTTTTCTGGGGGAAATTCAGATGTAATAAAAAATCAACCGGTTTCACCCACTCCCCCCACTCTTTATCAACAGATATTTTTTCAATCATCCCGAATTTCAGATGGAATTCTTTCATTTTCTCTGCCATCTGCTCTTCATCAACAAAATTCCCTTTCCTGTTTCATCTTAAATTGCAGCCGGATTTCAGAGCGATGCCGAAGTGCGGGATTGTACCTGGTGCTGATCCGGGCTGCAATTTCAGTTGAAACGAAGTACTACTGCCTTGTTTTCATATGGGGAAACAGAATGACTTCCCGAATGGATGGCGCATCGGTGAGCAGCATGACCAGCCGGTCAATGCCGATGCCCTCGCCTGCGGTGGGCGGCATTCCGTATTCCAATGCCTCGATATAATCCTCATCCATATAATGCGCCTCTTTGTCGCCTGCATCCCGGTCTTCCACCTGCTGGAGAAATCTTCCCCGCTGATCATCCGGATCATTGAGTTCGGAAAATCCGTTCGCGATTTCCCGGCCTGCAATGAAAAGCTCAAACCGTTCCGTCAGTTCAGGCTCTGTCTCGCTTCTCCGGGAAAGGGGGGAAACCTCGACCGGATATCCGGTGATAAAGGTGGGCTGAATCAGATGCGGCTCCACCAGCAGATCAAAGAGTTTGGTGATAACCTTGCCCAGACGGCCGGTTTTGGTGATTTTTAAGCCTTTTCCCTCTGCAAAGTTCAGCAGTTTTTCCTTGTCATTCAGGAGGGAAGGTTCCACGCCGCCGATTTGGGCAAGCGCGTCAGCAAGGGAAATGCGTTTCCATTTTGCGCCCAGATCAATGCTGTTTCCCTGACAACTGATCACAGGGGAGCCAAGCACATCTTCTGCCACCTGCCGGAACATCACTTCCGTCAAATCCATCAGATCCGTATGGGTCGCATATGCCTGATAAAACTCCAGCATGGTGAATTCCGGGTTGTGCTGGGTGGATATGCCTTCGTTGCGGAAATTGCGGTTGATCTCAAACACCCGCTCAAATCCGCCCACCACGAGGCGTTTGAGATAGAGTTCCGGTGCAATGCGCAGGAACATGTCCATGTTCAACGCATTGTGATGGGTGACAAAAGGCTCAGCTTCCGCTCCTCCGGGAATGGTCTGCATCATGGGTGTTTCCACTTCCAGAAAATCCCGCTGCAGCAGAAAATTCCGCACAGCCTGAACAATCCGGCTCCTTTTGACAAAGATCTCCCGAACATCCGGATTCATAATCAAATCAAGATAGCGCTGGCGGTAGCGTTTTTCCGGATCCTTGAGGCCGTGAAATTTTTCCGGCAGGGGGCGCAGGCTTTTGCAGACCAGCCGGAGATCCTTTGCCAGCAAAGTCCATTCCCCGGTTTTGGTCTGGAACAGACTGCCTGTCAGTCCTATGAAATCACCCACATCCGTTTGTTTGAACAGGGCATATGTCTCATTTCCCACTTTGTCGCTGCGGATATAGGCCTGCATCTGTCCTGTCCGGTCTTTGAAGCGGATGAATGCTGATTTTCCAAAACGGTTAATGGCCATCATACGGCCCGCAGTGGCAAAAAACGGCCCCTTCTCCTCTGCCCCATCCGTGTGCACAGGTTCGGAACCCATGCCTTCCGCATGAGACTGAATCTCCCTGACCGTATGGGGAACAGCAAATCCGCCGGGAAAGAGATTGATACCGCTTTCCTTCAGTTGGACTGTTTTTTCTCTTCTTTTTTCAATCAGATCGCTTTTTTCTTCCATATATCTTCATCCTGCCATAATAATTTGGGAATGCGCGGGAACCCGTGCATAAAGTCAAGTTGTCAATGTTATGGTATTTACGCGCAGGTGTCAAGGTTAAGTTCGGAGGGAAGAGAAAATCATACCCGGAGTGCCAGGCATATCCCGTCATTTTCCGGGGAATGAAAGGGAAGAAAGGTGAAAAGGTTGACCGACTGCCAGTCCGGATCCCCCGCGATGGCCCGGTTGAATTTTTCCGCATCCCGGAATCCGGTATTGTCTGCCACCAGAAGGCCTCCGCTTTTGAGGCATTTTTTGCACAGGGGCAGGGCAGGAAAATAGAATTCCTTGTCAATATCCATGAAAATCATGTCAAACTTCTCATCTGTGTTTCTCATCAATTCCAGGACATCTCCTTCCCATACATCCGCACAGTCAGTCAAACCGGCTTTGTGCAGGTTTGTCCTTGCCCGTGCTGCCAGTTCCGGGCTGAACTCCGCTGTCACCAGATGCCCGCCATTCTCCCGGCAGGCTCTGGCCAGCCATATGGAAGAATAGGCTGTGGCTGTGCCAAGTTCCAGAATCTGTTTTGCTCTGCCTGTCCTGGCGAGGATGGAAAGCAGTTGACCGGCCACAGGCCCGACAATGGGAATTTCCTCCCGGTATGCCTCTTCCTCCAGTTCCAGCAGGAGCGCATCTCTTGGCGGAACAAACTGGCGGAAATATTCCTCCGGACTGTCCATCATGGGACTTGCCATTTCATTTTCCTTTCTCCGTATCTTCATCCGCAAAAAAAACTGATCATGGATTGCTGTCTCAAAATGCAAAAAAATATCTTCCTGAACGCTGCCATGCTTTTTCAGGATTCAAGACATATTTCAATGGTGAACTTTTCGTCACTTCCTGAGGAGAACTCTCCTTTTTCTATGGTGAAATCCACAGCGACAATGGGGTAGCTGCTGATATGCTTGATGGTGTGGTTTTTGCCGGATATGACGGTCGGAATGGCCGCATCCAGGGAAACCCCAATCTGTTCGAGTTCCTGTCTGGCCTGACCGGAAATCATGTTCGTGATTTCTCCGACTGCATCCCGGATTTCATCGTTGACCTTTGTCATTTCCTCACCAAACATATTGGACACAATGGCAAGAATCATTTCTTCCGGGAAACTGACCGAAAGGGATCCGTTGTGATCCCCGGTCATGCCGATGACGCCGGACACATCCCCGTTTGCGGTCTCCTTGTTCTTCAGATAAGGCTCTGATGCGTTTGCTTCTGTAAAAGCCATTGTTCTCAATACGTTAAGTGTTGCATTGATAAACGGCCCGACCAGTCTGACATCTATTTTGTCCTGTACATCCATTTCTCCCTCCCGTTTCGCTGCATCCCGGCGGTTCCGGATTCCGGCAGGATGTATAAAAAATATCCGGTTATTATTCTCTTGATCCCCTTTGCGGGGAACAGATCCGTCACAGGATCTTGCAGGGGCAGTTTCATGTGCACCTTTTCCCTTATGCCCGGATATGTATATGAAATCTGAAAATATTTCAGCAAAAAGCTGTGTGACGGCTGTTTTCAGGCCGCCACGAAGATGCTGCGTCTCACAAAGGTTAATGCGCAGTTGTTTCTCAGAGTTCATGATTATGACAAGTCTGAACAATGACTGTCTGAATACCGGGTTAAAATACTTTTCTGCCCTTTCTGTCAAGTCTTTACCGCAGGCACGGGAAAAAAATCACCGCATCTGCCCAAAAACCATCTACTCCTCTCCTGTTCCCTCATCCTGAAGAATGAGGGAAAGTTTCTTTCCCAGATCCTTGGCCGTGAAAGGTTTTACAATAAATCCCGTAACCCCGGCCTTGGTGGCCTCAATGACATTTTCCTTTTTGCCCTCCGCGGTTACCATGACAAAGGGCAGATGGCCCAGGCGTTTGTCCGCCCTTATTTTTTTCAGCAGGGCTATTCCTGTCATATTGGGCATGTTCCAGTCACAGATAATCATATCCACCTTTTCCTTACCCAGAATGTCCCAGGCAACAGCCCCGTCATCCGCTTCTATGATATTGTTCAGGTTGAAGCGCTTTGTGAGCATTCTTCTGATAATCCCGCGCATAATTGGAAAATCATCCACAATCAGTATGCAAGTATCCTTTGCCATCATCAGCTCCTCGGAAATATTATATATGAAAGTCCCTGTTGGGTTTGGGTTCCACGGTCTTATCTGTAAAAACAGCCCCGGGACGTTCATGCTTCGTTGCGACCATCCGCTCATCGCGGTTTGTTATGTGAAAGTCGTGGCCGAACAGCCTCAGGGATTTCAGCGAATCAATAACTCCCCAAAGCTCCACAGTTTTTAAGATAATCAGTCTGGAGCAGGCCGGGTTGAACGGCGTTAAACCCAACATTCTGAGTTTGCTGGATTTCGTTCCTCAGTTCAACTGCGGAAAACTCCAAATATGTTTTCTTAAAGACTGTATGCTGCGGAAACAGAACCTTCATGTTTTCATATGAGTATTCGTTCATATCATTTTGCCTTATGCTTTGACAGTGCCAGCCTGTAAATGGCAAGCGGCAGGGGGCATACATGTCTGTCCTCATCTGAGATGACTGAATATCCGGCCTGCATCATTTACAGAGCAGCCACTGTCCATGTGTTCTCATGCCCCGCGGGAAACAGGGACAAAAAATATCAAGTCAGGAATTATAAAATTTTTCATGTTCCGTTCTGAGGGTTCCTCACAGCCGGTTACAGTAACTGATGTTACGCCGTCTTTTTCACCGTCATACCGGCAAAAGCCGGAATCCAGTGATATTAAGGAGTTGCAGATGCAGACTTTCTCCGGAATGACCGGAAAGCTTCCCGCCCCCTCATTCCGGCAAAAGCCGGAATCCAGTGATTTCAACCGGTTTTGGATACCGACTTTCGTCGGTATGACGGTGATGGCGTAACATCAGACAGTAAAATCTGATTATGCAGCATATCCAATAATAAGTTTTGAGGATCAAAACTCCTGAATCAGTTACAGCACAATGATGAGAACACCGGTTGGAAAGACCGGTTTTTCGGGCTGCTGACTTTGGCTCCCCGAATTCATCCTCTGCCCAGGCTGTGACCGTCTGGCTGTGCATTCAGAAGAGGATGGTCCCGGAGCATGGCGTTCAGGGCATTTTCCAAATCCTCGGTACTGAAAGGTTTTGTAATATAGCTTGTAACTCCTTTTTCAGTGGCTTCCATGACAAATTTTTTTTTGCCTTCGGCTGTAACCATAATAAAAGGCAGATCCGCGCAGTCAGCATCAGACCGGATTTTTTCGAGCAGTTCCACCCCTTTCATGTTCGGCATATGCCAGTCGCAGATAACCGCATCAATTTTCTGACTCTTGATGATTTCCCAGGCTTTTTTGCCGCTATCCGCCTCCAAAACATTTTCCAGTCCCATTCCCTTCAGAATTTTTTTTATGACCCGCCGCATGGTGGAAAAATCATCCACCACCAGTATGCAAATGTCTCCGGACATGCTTCACTCCTCATTTATACGTGTAATCAGGATGATATACCGCAAAATGCGGTTTTGACAATGTGTATGGCAAAAAAAATGTTATTTTCAGTCAAACATCTGTTGTATTGTCAGAATAAAATATAATAGAATATAAAACAATAAAAATCTGTCAAACTGATTTATCCTTTTTCGGCATTCCGGAAAATCCTGCGGCCTGTGCCCTGCCGGTTTATTTCCTCAATTTGTGTGAAAAAAATGCACAGGAAGGAGAAATATACTTGAAACTCTGTACAAAAACGCCATATATATAGAAAAGGACGATTAAAAGAGATGTGTCTTAAAATATCGTTTCTTCAGTCTTTCAGCATTTTTCAAACAATTCAAGGAGGGAAAATTGGCCAAGTCACCGAAAGCAATGGACCAGGCTGTCAAAGCCATAGAAGAAAAAGAGGGGAAATACCTGACATTTACGCTTGCGGATGAGGAATACGGCATCGGCATACTGAAAATCAAGGAAATTATCGGCATGATGCCGATTACGCTGGTTCCCCAGACACCGGTTTTTGTCAAAGGGGTTATCAACCTGAGGGGAAAGGTCATCCCGGTCATTGATCTCCGGCTCAGATTTGGGATGGAGACTATCGAATACACGGACCGTACCTGCATTATTGTCGTCGAGATCGAAGGCGAGACCGGAAATATCATGATCGGCATTGTCGTAGACACCGTGTCTGAAGTGCTGAACATAAAAAAACAGGATATTGAGGATACGCCCCGGTTTGGCACCAAACTGGATACAAATTACATTCTCGGAATGGCAAAGACAGAGGGGGGAGTCAAAATACTTCTTGACATTGACCGCGTCCTCCGGTCTGAAGAAATCACAATGCTTGAAAAATCGGCATAGACATTTCCCCGTTCGTCCGGGGCAGCCTTTTTCCTGCGGCAGGCATTCTCCCGCAGCGCCGGGGATCGGGAAAATGACAGTGTATGCCGGCAGGCAGAGGTTTTTCACGGGGGATCTTTTTCAATGGTTTATTGACAAGTTTCGGCTGCATATTGTACTCTTGAAAGACTTGTTTTTCAGATTGCTGCATGCCTGCGGCCCTTATTCACCCAACACCTTTTCAGAAAAAGATTTTCTGAGGGATTGGAAGGCAAAGCCCTCCCGGAGGACAGGTCATTCAGCTTTTTTCCGGAAAGCGGGGGAGTTCGGAAATGACAATGCCCGTTATGTTCAAAGTCAGTCATGATCCTCCCTGGGAAATCATAGCGGCAGGGGGAGATATGACCGCAGAAACATCCGAAGAACTCATTGCCGTGCTGTCGGACCTCATCCGCAGACAGTGCGTCAGTATACGTTTCGATCTGTCCCAGGTCAGGGATATTGATTTGGTTTCTTTTCATATTCTTGTTCTTTTTTCCCAAAGGATGTGCAAAGAGATTCCGTCTGCGGACCTGGAGATCATTGATGCGGATGACAATATCCGCAATCTGTTCCGGATGACACATCTGGATCGCGTCTTCCGAATCATATAAGTAAGGATTTTCAATGGAACTGGATGAATCTGTTCTGAAAGAATTTGCTGATGAGACGCTGAAAAACCTTGAGGCAGTCGGGATGCTTTTCTCACAGCCTGCCCGGACAGATATGCAGCCGGATGAAAAACAGATTCGGGATGCCCGCCGTGTGATACATTCCATCAAAGGATGTGCAGGTTTTTTCCCTCTGCCGGATATGGAAAAGCTTGCCAGGGGAATGGAGGAGCTGCTGACAGCCGTGCTGGAAAAACGATCCGCAATGGAATCTCCGGTATGGGAAAAGCTGTCCGATGGTGTGCAGATGATCAGGCTTATGCTTGAAAACACAGATAAAAAAAATGGATACCCTGTCGGGCCGCTTTGTGAGGCAATGGCAGAGCTGATGGGAACAGCGGAACCGGAACCGGCAGAACCCCCGGAGAATGCTGCAAATGTGCTCCCGGAGATGCCCGGAGACGGGCAGGACATTGAAATCCGCTTTGAAATAAATCCCATGACGCTCAGAAAACTGCCTGCAATGCATGAATATCTGTATGTTCTGGAATATGATCTGGCAGAGTATGCATTCAGGGAAGGCAAACGTCCGGCTGCCCTGATCAGGGAACTGATGAGTGTCGGGATAATCGTGGACGCGGAAATCCGGTCTCTTGCAAAAGATTTGGATGACTGCTTGCAGGAAGGAGTTTTTTGGTATATTGTACTGTATTCAACGATCCTGGGAAAAGATTTTATTGATGCGGCAGTGGGGCTCCCCCCGGATCGGATATTTCCTGTGGACAGAGAGAAGCTTGGGGACACAGATGTCATTGCATACCGGATCCGCACAAAAACTCTTTCACTGAGCACACACACGTCTGATTCCGGCATTCCGGAGAAAGAAAAACAGAAAGAGCATCATGTGCTGCCGGGCAGGGATTTTTCAGAGCCTCCTGCGGAAAGCTTTGCGGAAAACCGGCCGGCACATCATCCGGAAACAGCTTTTATGCAGGAATTTTCCGCGGATCCGGAATCCATGCCTGAGGAAAGCGAAGAATGGACATCAGGGCAGGACGCTGTCTGCAGTGAACCGGAAAAACTGGATCATCTTGCCAATCTGATAGGTGAGCTGGTCATAGCGGAATCGCTGGTGACAAAAAATCCGGATCTGAAGGGGCTGAAACTTGACAGATTTGAACGTTCCGCTCATAATCTGCGCCGGATTATTTCCGAACTTCAGAAAACGGCCATGTCAGTCCGGATGTTCTCCTTTACCGAACTGTTCGGCCGGATGGTGCGGATGGTTCGGGACATGTCGGCAAGACACGGGAAACAGATACAGGTGAAGCTGGAGGGGCAGGAAACCGCGACAGACCGGACCGTGATTGCCCGGATTGCCGAGCCTCTGGTGCATATCATCCGTTATGCTGTGCTGTACGGTATTGAGACTCCCGAACAGCGGAAGGCAGCGGGAAAATCCGAAACAGCGCTGATTACACTGAAAGCCCGCGAGGAAGACGGCGACATTCTGATTGCTGTTTCAGATAACGGACGGGGACTGAACCGGAATGAAATTCTGAACCAGGCTGTCCGGAAGGGAATTGTCAAAGGTGATGGAGCACATCTCCGCCATGAGGATGTATGCCGTCTGATTTTTGAACCGGCTTTGTACGGAAACGGTGAAACCGGTTCCTTCTCACCCCGGAATGCGTTTCCACCCCTGGTAAAGTGCAATGTCGGGAAAATGAAGGGGCGGGCAGATGTTCACAGCATTCCGGAACAGGGGACTCTGTTCAGCCTCCGGGTTCCCGTACCCCTTACGGTTATAGACGGAATGCTTATCCGCATCGGTTCAACCCTGTTCACCGTTCCCCTGCTGTCCATCCGGGAATCATTCCGGGCAGAGGCAGGGGAAATCACTGTAACCATGAGTGGTCAGGAACTGATTCGGGTGCGGAATCATCTTCTGCCCGTAATCCGGCTCTGCCGGATATACGGGATTGTTCCGGAACACGAAAAACTGGAGCAGGGAATACTGATCACTGTGGTTTCAGGACAGAAAAAAATCTGTCTTTTTGCGGATGAAATCATCGGTCACCATCAGGCCGTTGTCAGGCAGATGCCGGAATATATCGGAGCCGCTTCCGGTATTTCCGGGTGCACCATCCTGGAGAACGGGGGGGTGGGTTTTATTCTGGATGCGGGAGAACTGATGGACAGGATCGAAGTTCAGGGAGATGATTCACCCCATCCGAATCCGGAAGACAGACTGACTGAAGAGCAGACGGACACAGAGGCTTCAGGTGCTGAAATCTGAGCACGGCAGAGCACGGGCAGTCATTATTATGGAAATTCCACAGGGAACAACATAAGGAGCAAGAGATGTCAGATCATATTTCTGTTCTGGTAGTGGATGATTTTTCAACCATGCGCAGAATCATCAAGAAAATACTGACAGGACTGGAGATAGGCAATATCATGGAGGCGGATAACGGGAGCAGGGCATGGCATATGCTCAACGAACAGAAAACCGATCTGGTCATATGCGACTGGAATATGCCTGAAATGACTGGCCGGGAACTGCTGGAGAAAGTCAGAGCCAGCAAGGAACTGGCACATATTCCCTTTATTATGGTGACTGCGGAGAGCAGGGACAAAATAGCTGTGGAAGGCGATTCGGAAAATCTGACCAGTTACATGGGCAAACCTTTCAAACCCAAAGATCTGGAAGACAAACTCAGGGAAGTGATTTCCAGACTCTGATTTTCGGCAGAGGTTCAGGTTTCAGTCACGGAACCGGGATGAGAAACCTTCACACTGACATCTTTCATCTGACTGTAACGATGCCAATACGTAAGGATAAGGAATCAGAAATGTCCATAAATGAAGAAAAAAACATCCGGACAGCCTCTGAAGGCATAAACAGCGGGGATACTGCCTCCATCTCCCCGGATGATGCCGCAGCCATTCTGATGCAGATCGGATCGGATGATTTTAATGAACTGCTTCGCCTGGGACGGATGCTGGACATTATGGGTCAGAGCCCTGATTTTTCCGATGCCTGCAGATCTGAAATGCGCAGCGCATCGGAAAAAATCCGGACTGCCGTCAAAGCAGAGGAAGATGGGAATAAGGAAATTTCAGATTCGCTTATCTCGGAACTGGAAATTCTGATTGGAAAAGCCATCAGCGAAATGGAAGAAAACGGAAGAGAAAACATGCCAGAAAAAAACGGTATTCCGGAACACACGGAAAATGCGGACAGTGCCTCTGCCTGGACAGGTTCTGACCCTGGTGCCGCAGAAAATGATTATATGCCTGAGGACGCGGACCTTGATCTGATCGGAGCCTTTATTGCCGAAAGCAATGATCTGATTACCAATGCGGAAGAGGCGCTTTTGGCCCTTGAACGAAACCCTGAAGATATGGAAGCGGTCAGTACGGTATTCCGCGCTTTTCACAACATCAAGGGAACCTCCGCTTTTTTTGAACTTTCCCTGATGACCGAAATGGCCCATCATGCGGAATCCCTGCTGAGCCGTGTACGTGATCGGGAAATCCGCTACGCGGGCGGTTATCCTGACCTGGCACTCCGCTCCCTGGACATGCTCAAGGAACTGTTCCGCAATCTGGAGGATGCAGTGGCCGGGAATCCCTTTACCAAACCCAAAGGATATGACAGTCTGTTCCATCTGCTGCAGCATCCGGAGGGTGCCGGTATTTCCGACACCTCCCCGGCAGTGTCCAGGGGGGTCGCGGATTCGGGACCCGCCGCCGGCGACCGCGAAAGGGAGGACAGGGAGGAAGCACCGGCTCCGGCATCTGTTCCGGAAGAAGTGGAAAAAGATGAGGATATGGGGGAGGACGACGACAGTTATGATGAGTATGATGAAACGGAAATGCACAGGGAAGAAATGCAGCAGATCCCGTCTCCTGTCCTGAAACCTGCTGACAGGGGGAAAATGCCGCAGAAAAAAACATCCGATTCGGGTTCCCGTGCCTCCATCCCCTCCGGGACATCCCAGCCTTCCCCCCGGCGTTCCCGGCAGCAGGCAGTGGAGTCTTCCATACGGGTTCCGACCGACCGTCTGGACCGTTTTATAGACATGGTGGGAGAACTGGTGGTTTCCCATTCCATGGTGGCACAGGATCAGGTGGTGGTGGGATCGGGTTATTACGAACTCCAGAAAAAGGTGGCCCACACCAGCAAAATTGTCAGGGAACTCCAGAATATGAGTATGTCCATGCGCATGATTCCCCTGAAAACCACCTTCCGGAAGATGGCCCGTCTGGTAAGGGATTTATCCCGCAAATTCGGCAAAAATGTAACCTTTGTCACAGAAGGGGAGGATACGGAAATTGACCGCAACATGGTCGACATTATCAATGATCCGCTGGTGCACATGGTGCGCAACGCACTGGATCATGGCATTGAACTTCCCCAGGAGCGGGAGAGAGCCGGAAAACCCCGTTACGGCACTGTTCATCTCTCGGCCTGTCATTCCGCGGGAAGTGTGGTGGTGGAAATCACAGATGACGGAAGAGGGCTTGACCGGGAAAAAATACTGAAAAAGGCAAAGGATCTGGGACTGCTGGAGGAAGATGCCAATCCGCCTGACCGGGAGGTCTACAACCTGATCTTTGAACCGGGTTTTTCCACAGCCCAGATTGTGTCCGATGTATCCGGACGCGGGGTCGGAATGGATGTGGTCAGGCGGAATATTGATAACATCCGGGGACATATCGAGATACAGTCCCGTCCGGGCAAAGGCAGCACTTTTAAAATGAGTCTGCCCCTGACCCTGGCCATCATTGACGGAATGGTGGTGCGTGTGGGAAAAGAGAAATATGTCATACCGACCATTTCCATTGTCCGATCCGTGCAGCCGGGCCAGTCGGATATTTCCACTGTTCTCCGCCGGGGTGAGATGCTCCGGCTGCAGGGGAAACTCATTCCCATTTTCCGTCTTGCTGAACTTTTCCGGGTGGAGGGGGCTGAGGCCGATATGACCCGCGCCATTGCAGTGGTGGTGGAAAATGATGAACACCAGGCCGGACTTCTGGTGGATGAGCTTATCGGAAGCCAGCAGATTGTGATCAAAACCCTGGGGGAGACGCTGGGGAATATCACCGGCATTTCCGGAAGTGCCATCATGCCGGACGGCAAAGTCGGGCTGATTCTGGATGTGGGAGGGCTGGTCAGGCTTGCCAATACGGGAAAATAGAGCATGTTCCGCGGAGAATGAGGCAAAGAAAGGCATACCCATGAACCTGATGTCTGCCGAACTGACGGAAAAACAGTTCAGAAAAATCAGTCAGCTGATCTATCATCTGTGCGGGATCAATCTGAAGGAGGGAAAGCAGGCACTGGTCAGAGCACGCCTCATGAAACGGCTGCGTGCCCTCAAATTCGGTGATTTTGATGAATACATGAAATATCTTGACGGAGATCAGGGAACCCAGGAACTCAGCAGCCTGATTGATGTCATGACAACCAACAAGACAAGTTTTTTCCGGGAACCGGAACACTTCCGCTATCTGGCCGATCAGATTCTGCCGAAACTCAGCAGCCGGAAACTGAGATTCTGGACAGCGGCATGCTCGTCCGGCGAGGAACCCTTTTCCCTGGCCATACTGCTCAGGGAGCATCTTCCGGATGTGGATATGCGGGATGTGAAAATACTGGCCACGGACATTTCAACGAAAATGCTTGAAAAAGCCCGCAATGCCGTTTACAGTGAGGAAACCGTCCGGGATATTCCTTCCCGGTATCTGCAGAAGTATTTTCAGCCGGCGCGGCAGGACGGCAGTTTTTACAGACTCAGAGACGATGTCAGGGCCATGGTGCGCCTGGGCTGGCTGAACCTGATGGACAAATGGCCCATGAAAGGGCCCTTTAACGTGATTTTCTGCCGCAATGTAATGATTTATTTTGACAGACCCACGCAGCAGAGACTGATTACCCGTCTGTGGGAACTTCTGGAACCCGGAGGACATCTGTTTGTCGGGCATTCCGAGGGACTGTCCGCTGTTTCGCACAGGTTCCGGTATGTCCGTCCTGCTGTTTACAAAAAATGATTCTTCATCATCTGTTAGGTTTGAATAAATGAGACATGTTGTTTTAGTGGGGGATATGAAGGTCGGAAGAAGTGATGACATTCTTGTCACACACGCGCTGGGAAGCTGTCTGGGACTGATGATTTATGATCCGGATGCCAAAGTGGGCGGACTGCTTCACGCCATGCTTCCCCTGTCGAAAATCAACCCGCAGAAGGCCGATGCCAATCCTTTCATGTTCGTGGATACCGGTGTTCCCCGGCTGTTCAAGTCTGTTTACGAACTGGGCGGGAAAAAAAACAGAATGATCGTCAAAGCAGCCGGATGCGGACGCCCCCTGAGCAATAATGAGATGTTCAAAATCGGTGAGCGGAACTATATTGTGCTGAAAAAGATTCTGTGGAAAAACAATGTTCTTCTGGAATCCGAGGATATCGGAGGCATGGCCAGCCGCACCGTCCACTTCGAACTTTCCAGCGGCAGAGTCATTATCAGCAGCAACAACCAGAAACAGGAGCTGTGAACTTTTACCCGTCATCCGCAGCAAGATTTGTCCCGGATGTCCGGGGATCGGGATGGAACCTGACAAGAGGAGAAAATGGAAACTTCCGCGACCGTAAAAAAGACAGGAAAGATTTTTTTCATCATGGTGCTGGCATACTTTGTGCTTTCACTTGCTCTGATCACTGTCGAATATTTTGTGGAAAAAAAGCGTCTTGATCGGGAATTGGGGGAAGTCATCAGAC
>CAZDIU010000056.1:0-21121 GCA_964505535.1 uncultured Desulfobacterales bacterium
TTGATAAACTTCCATCCGGCTAAAATTTAATGTGTAAAAAGTGGGACACACCCAGAAAAATTCATCTCTCTTATCCTGAGAGAAAATTTTGATTATACACAATGGCAGAGAGAACTTTGGAATGATAATAAAAGTGCTGATGAAATTTTTTATGCAGCAAAAGCCCATAATGAAAAAAAGAAACTGCCGACTCAGCAGAATCAGATTTTGAAAAAAATTGGACAGGAACACCTGTAAAAAAATTTTCACATAAAGCAAATTCCAAAATTGGCATAAAAATTGCATATCCAGCTAATATGCAAAACTGTATATTAGCCGGAAAAAAAACTCTATACTGATCCAATTTTGGTTTTATGCGGCATACTTTTTGCCTTCAGACCGGACTGCGGAAAAATGACCGTTCTGATCCTGAAAATCTGCAAAAACAGATTCGGGAGGGGATGTTTCCGCAGTTCAGCAGTTTTCGTGCCAAAGAAAACCAAAATTGGATCAGTATATAACAACTGGTTCCGGCTGACAAACCGCCGGGTTGACAACTCCTTAATTTTATGGTAGAATAGGGGACGTTTTTCTGCCGGATAACTGTGTTTAGAAAAAAGTAAAATCAAATGAATACTGAAACCTCAATATACGACCTTATCAAAGACTTTAAAGATAACTACAGTCTGTAGGGTGTGCAAACGCATGTTTGCACACCTTTAATTCATACCGCAATCATGGCGGGCTTTCGTCCATACTGCCTGCTGCTCATAATTCCGAATATCCCCTGAAGTTACAAAAGATGTATTTGAAAGCAGGCGATCAGTGATTTTTGAACAGTCGGTAAATAAACTTTATGTTGCAAAAGCATTGATAACACTTCTTCTTAACAGATTATGAAAGATAAAGAAAGGAGTTGTTTATGATCCCCGGACTTTCTCCGTCAGGAGTAATAAATCAGGTTGCGAAATCTCTTGTTGTCAAACAGAGATACCCGACCGTGGAAAAGGCAATCTGGGAACTGGCATTGTCATCTGTCCGAAGTAAGACGGTTTATTATCGGAGGTGTATTCGGAAACTGGAAAACAAATACGGGACTGACTTCGATAAGTTTACTGATCGCCTGAAAAATAAGGCTGATCCTTCCGAAGAGGATGACTGGCTGGCATGGCGGTCTGCCCGAAGTATGTTGGCCGACTGGCAGAAAGCGTATCAGGAACTGATCCATGAATCCTCTCATTGACGACTTAATCGAAATTCTGAAAAGACATTCGGCGGTGAAAAGTGTCCGTATTGTCAATTATGATGAAACGCCGGCAGGAAAAATTGAAGCAAAATTACGCTGTCGCCTTGTCAGAGATTACCATATGCAGGTATGGTTCCACCATGAACCGGAATTTCAGGACTATGCCTGTCAGTTATTTACGGATCACCCGATTTTACGATGGGACAAATGCTCCCCATTATCCGAATATTTCCACAGCACCGCATCATTTCCATGATGAAAATAATAAGGTGAGCAAGTCTCCATTGAAGGGAAAAATGCAGCAGGATTTGAAAACAGTTTTATCGGAAATCGAAAAATGGCTGACATCCGAGAATGGTTCTAAGATATAAGAGCCTAACCAGTCGCTCAACCGGACGGCTTACAGCCGCCGGTTAGCTCGTTGTTATACGTTTAATTTGGCAATTACAATTCGAGAGAGAGATACAAGGGGAGTTATTTTCAATGAATGAGAAATGTGGTTTCAAGAGAGGCTTGCAATTTCATCATTTTGTATTGATATCGATTATTGGATGGATATTGTCAATTTCCTGTACGGACAAAGAATCAATAGCACTTATCAGTGATATACAGGAAGAGGCTGCCCGATACGGGGAACAGGCGAAAATGCATGCGATTCGTGCAGCAGCTCATGTCTACGCATTGGAATATGGTGAGAGTCCAAAGACGTTGGAAGAATTAGTTGACAAGGGATATATAAGTGCATCGGATATATTGGATCATAAGGGAGAGAAATTACCCTTTTCAGGGGAAACGATATTACCGAATAGAGGTGTAACCAAATCGTGCGGTTCATGTGGTTTGACGGTAAGTCCGGATTCAAAAGCAGGAGATCGGTGTCCCTATTGTGGGGTAAAATGGGGGACAGAGAAGAGAATGTATAAGGATTGAATAGTAGACCTCCTGCAAAACTAAAATATCTCATAATAACTATCTGTTTTTATTATCCCATCAAATGAGAAAATCTAAATTTGCAGGAGGTATAGTAAGAAGGTGGGAGGCAGGTTTTTGTATAAATTGGGAAAATCATATTATCAGGTCAAGGATGTTTTCAAATATTGTAAATAAACACATAACCAACGCATCCATCCGATTTGAAACGCCGGTTATTATTAAAGTTTTGTGGGTGTGAAATTTTCAGTTTTTTTTGCCGGGTTAGTCTGATGCGTTTCAAACGGGTGATACAGTTGTTGCCGGGGGCGCTTCGCCCCCCCGGCAACGGCGGCGGATTTCATCCGCTGTTTGTTCGGCACGAAGCGCCTCACAGCCAGCGGATGCAGCGGACTCAGTCTGCGTCAAACTTCGTTTGCCGCCGCCTTCGCCGCTGATCCGCCGCCCGTTATCCCCTTGAAAGAATGAATAATGGATATACAACAAAAAATTAAGTGGGTGTAAAAACATGGCAAACAGCAGCATTATCGTTGAAAAATATTGATTTGTTGTCATGTGCTTTGAGGTAAACAGCTTATGATGCAAAAACACATGACAGACTACATGGTAATCGGCAGATTCAGGAATGCTGAAAAGGTCAGATCTCTTATCGCAGCAATTCGAGGCAAAGGCAAAACCTGCTATGATTTCACAGCCAAACCTGCTGATCCCGGCAATCCTGATGCGCCTTTTGCAGAGCAGATGAAGGTTCTTGAAAGTCATCCGGACTTTCTCAATGATCC
This sequence comes from uncultured Desulfobacterales bacterium, assembly GCA_964505535.1. Lineage (GTDB taxonomy): Bacteria > Desulfobacterota > Desulfobacteria > Desulfobacterales > Desulfococcaceae > JAABRU01. The sequence goes on from CAZDIU010000056.1 coordinate 2,938, forward strand.
TGTTCACCGTTGGCATTACGAAAGAGATTTGACCGGTCTCAGAAACGCAAATGCCATAATCCTGCTGCTTCCTGCCGGAACTTCAGCACATATGGAAGCCGGAATTGCCTTTGGACTGGGCAAAAAACTCATTCTTATCGGCAAGCCTGCAAAACCTGAAACACTTTATTTCATTTTCGATCAGCATTTCAAAACTGTTGACGACTTTCTGGCAACTGTCTGAATATCATAATTGCATTCAACAATTCCATGATGTTACGCCATTACCGTCATACCGGAGAAAGTCGGTATCCAGAACCGGCCTGAAAGCACCGGATTCCGATTTTCATCGGAATGACGCGGAATGAAGGTTGATACAGTAACCCGCTGATTTTAAAAAGAGTGGAGTAACATCAGTAATTCATGTGAGATTTGACAACGTTGCAAAAATTGTCAAATCTGATTGAAATCTGACGGTTGCTTTGCATTGATTAAGGAAAACATACCATCATGAACATGGAACACATTGCAAAGATTTCCGGGGAACTGAAGTTAAACCCGGATCAGGTGGGAGCAGTTGCGCAGTTGCTGGAAGAGGACGCGACCGTTCCCTTTATTGCCCGTTACCGCAAAGAAGCCACAGGCAGTCTGGATGAAGTGGCTGTGACAGACATCCGGGATCGGATCCGTCAACTATCGGAACTGGACACACGCAAAGAAGCGGTTCTCAAATCTTTGGAGCAGAACGGGCATCTTACGGATGAACTCAAAGCTGCGGTGAACGGGGCTGAAAGCATGGCAGTGCTGGAAGATATTTATCTGCCGTACAAACCCAAACGCCGCACAAAAGCCACCATTGCAAGGGAAAAGGGACTGGAACCGCTGGCTCTTTCCCTTTTGGAGCAGAAGGGAACAGATCCGCTTTCCGCAGCCGCCGCGTTTGTGAACGCGGAAAAGGAAGTTGCTTCCGCTGATGATGCTCTGGAAGGTGCGCGGCATATCCTTGCGGAAATCATCAATGAAGACGCGAATGCCCGTGCGCAGTTGCGGGAGGTTTTTGCCTCACGGGGTGCTTTTCAATGCACTGTTGCAGCAGACAAAGAAGCAGAAGGTGCCAAATTCAAAGACTATTTCAACTGGTCAGAACCGGTTGCCACTGCACCTTCCCACCGCATTCTTGCTATGCGCCGGGGTGAAAAAGAGGATATTCTCAATCTCACCATTGCACCGCCGGAGGAGGAAGCCATTGGCATTCTCCGATCTCTTTTTATCAAAGGAAACGGTGCAGATTCCGCGCAGGTGGATTTGGCAATTCAGGACTGTTACAAACGGCTGCTGTCCAGATCCATGGAAACGGAAATCCGGCTGTCCACCAAAGAACGGGCAGATGCGGAAGCCATACGGGTTTTTGCGGAAAATCTGAGGGAACTGCTGCTGGCACCGCCGCTGGGCGCAAAACGGGTTCTGGGTGTTGATCCCGGATTCCGCACCGGATGCAAAATTGTGTGTCTGGATGCTCAGGGAAAACTGCTGCACCATGACACCATTTATCTGCACCAGCCGGAAAAAGCAGCGGATACCATCAGAAAACTCTGTCAGGCATTTCAAATCGAAGCCATTGCCATTGGCAACGGAACTGCGAGCAGGGAAAGCGAAACCTTTATCAAAGAAATCGGGCTGCCGCCTTCCATTCAGATTGTCATGGTCAATGAAAGCGGCGCGTCGATTTACTCAGCGTCAGAAGTGGCGCGTGAGGAATTTCCGGATTTGGATCTCACGGTGCGCGGCTCTGTTTCCATTGCCCGCAGACTCATGGATCCATTGTCAGAACTGGTGAAAATTGATCCCAAATCCATTGGTGTGGGACAGTATCAGCATGATGTGGATCAGACTGCTCTCAAACAGTCTCTGGATGATGTGGTCATCAGTTGCGTCAACCGGGTGGGCGTGGATGTGAACCGTGCCAGCGTGCAGTTGCTGACCTATGTTTCCGGACTTGGGCCGCAGCTCGCGAAAAATATCGTCACGTACCGCAATGAAAACGGGCCGTTCAAAAACCGCAAAGAGATCAAAAATGTCAAACGGCTGGGTCCAAAGGCATTTGAACAGTGCGCGGGATTTCTGCGCATCACGGACGGCGAAAATCCTCTGGACGCGAGCGCGGTGCATCCGGAAAGTTATCCCATTGTCCAGCAGATGGCAAAAGATTTGGATTGCACGGTTTCGGATCTGATGAAACTGGAACAACTGCGAAAACAGATTGACATAAAAAAATATGTCAATGACAAGGTCGGTATTCCCACTTTGCAGGATATTCTGGAAGAACTTGCCAAACCCGGACGTGACCCCAGAGAAAAGTTTGAAACCTTCGCGTTTGCCAGCGGTGTGGGAAAAATGGAAGATTTGCAGACCGGCATGAAACTGCCCGGCATTGTGACCAATGTAACCGCGTTTGGCGCGTTTGTGGATATTGGTGTGCATCAGGACGGGCTGGTGCATATCAGTGAACTGGCTGACCGTTTTGTCAAAGATCCTGCGGAAGTGGTGAAGGTGCAGCAGAAAGTCATGGTGACAGTGATGGATGTGGATATGGAACGCAAACGCATTGCCCTTTCCATGAAAAGCGTTCCGGGACAGTCTGCTTCCGTGCATCCGCGAACAGAAGGGGAAAAAGCAAAAAAATCTGCTCCTGTCAGCGGAAAAAAAGACAGGACGCAGCAGAAAAAGCCGGACAGAAACCAGCCTTTCAACAACCCTTTTGCCGATATTCTGGGGAAAATGAAGAAATGAAAGCCGTTGTGCAGCGGGTTAAAGAAAGTTCCGTGACAGTGGAGGGAAAAGTCATCAGCAGCATTGGCAAAGGTCTGCTGGTGCTGCTGGGAGTTGCAGAAGGGGACGGGGAAAAGGAAGCCGTGTATCTGGCTGACAAAATTGCCAATCTGAGAATTTTTGAGGATGATGCGGGAAAAATGAACCGCTCCCTTCTGGATATTGGCGGAGAAATGCTGGTGGTTTCCCAGTTCACATTGCTGGGAGACTGCCGCAAAGGCAGGCGTCCCTCTTTCATTCAGGCTGCGGGACCGGAAAAAGCCAATGGACTGTATGAATTTTTTGTTTCCAAAATCAGAGAGATGGGCGTTTCCGTGCAGACCGGTCAGTTCCGTGCCATGATGGATGTGGCATTGATCAATGATGGGCCGGTCACGCTGATTGTGGAAAGTCACTGAAATTTTTATTTCCCGCTCTCTGTTTTGCATGGAAGCGGCCTGACCTCAAACACCCGGAATCCCTGATTCCCGAAGCAGTAAATCACATGCAGGGATACACGGGCTTCCGGGTATTCAGTTTTCAGTATTCAGATATTGTTATCAGAATATCACTCTGAAACTGTCGGTTCCCATAAAACAGGACGGAGTTCTTCTCCCAGTTTTCTTTCCAGTTTCACAGCTTCTTCATACAAAGGAATAAAGTCCTGATTTTGTTTCATCAGCAAATATTTCCTTTTGTCCGGATGGCTTCTATCCAATTCCCAAAGGTAATAGATGCCATCAACTTTGTTGATGATGTAATAAGGATAGCCGTGAAGGAACAGGGTATCATTGAAATATTCCAAACCGCCTTTAAAGATACAATCGCCGCTGAATACGTTCAGTTCATTTTTTTCCATGATAAATCCTTTCTCTATCTCTTATGATCGACTCTCACAATCTGTATTTCATCGGATATGACATATCCCATTTGAGTCATTCCATTTTATGGATAGTCCCATCTAAAAGGAATTTTGCAGCAGCATGGGATTTTTTCCGATATAGATTCATCTATACCGCTCCTTAACACATTTTGGTTATTCTGTTTCCGGAATTTCCGGACTCCGAAAAGTGGATCTCACTTTTTTCTGGTGTTTCCATCCATTCGATTAATGCTAGGAGTTACGCAGTTGTTTTTTCAAGTATCTGATTTTTAAAGAACCAGTTTTGTGCAGTGCAACATTCGCTTCCATAAAAATCAGCGGGTTAAAATTCAACTGCGTAACGCCTATAATGCATTGATTTCTTTGATGCAGTATCCGCATAATCGGTATTAGGCTATTTCCTGAAAAAAAGTACCAAAGGAGTGCCAAACTGAAAGTTTGGCAGTGTCTGAAAAGTCATAAACTTTCAGTTTGTGACTCCTTCAGACTGGTATCATATTTGGAAATCGCCTTAGTTTTCTTCAAAAGAAAATTGTGACTGAACATGATCTTGCTTTTGGATTTTTTTATTTTTATGGCATTCAGGACACCATGTTTTTCCATTTTTTACGTCGCCAGGTCTTGCTTCCCACAGATGCCCTTCAGAACACTCCCATAGCAATTTGGTCATGGAATTAACATAAGAGTCAGAAAGACATTTGCCGCCTCGTTCCCTTGCAATCTGCTGCATTTCTTCTATTGTTAATCTTAGAGATATTTATTTTTATATTCTTTCGCACAAACAGGACACCATGAACCTGTTTGAATATTGTTTGGCTTTGCTTCCCACTGATGTCCAAATTTACACTCCCATAGAAGTTTGGTATGGGCATTTATATATTTATCTGAAATGCACTTTCCGCCTTTTTCTTTGGCTAATTTTTTCATGTCATCTGTATTTTTGGGAGCAGTTACTGAGCAATAAGGACACCAACTCCCATTTTTAATTCCTTGTGGACTTGCCTCCCATTTATGACCTTTGGAACATTTCCATAATAATTTCGTCCGAGAATCTGTATATTTGTCGGAAAGACATTTACCATTTTTCTTTTTTGCAATATTCTTAAATAATTCTATGTTATCTCTTAGAGCATCTGCTGTTCTTTTTGTCCCGCAGATAGGACACCATGAACCGGCTTTTATGGAATGGGGTCTTGCTTCCCAGCAATGTCCTTTTTTGCATTCCCAAAGCAGATTAGTTTCTGTATTTACATAATTCTCTGACAGGCATTTACCACCTTTTGACGCAGCAATTTTCTGCATTTCTTCAAGACTGCCTTTGGTTTTTCCAGCACATACAATGCACCATGTCCCTGCATTTTTAATGCTTCCCGGTGCAGTTTGCCATCTATGTCCTTTGGCACATTCCCATAGCAATTTTGTTTTTGAACCTTTATAGTTTTTGGATAAGCATCTTCCACCTTTACTCTTTGCTATTCTTTGCAATTCCATCATGATTCTGGCTGAATCAGGAGTTTTGTAAGCATTGCTTAAATCCACTGAGATTGAATCATAGTTATCTGGAATTTCTACATGATGAATCATACATTGTTCTTTAATATAATTCTTGACATTTTCTATGGAGAGCAGACTGGGTATTTCAGGAATTTCAATCAATGCAATTTTTCGTTCTGTGCATAATTCTTTTTTCCGTGCATCATCCGCCTGCCGTTTTAACAATTCATCATCTGTCCTGATGTAATGTGTTTTTAGGGAAAAATGCTGTTCTCCCTGATGCTCAAAAGCCAATTGTAAAGATCGGCAGTACCCGTCAAGTTCCATTCTGTTACCATCTTCGTTTACCATCCATTTAGGTTTGGCTTTGGGAAATTTTTTGCCAAAAAGCTGCTGAAAAAATTCTCTGCTGATTCTTTCACCTAAACCGGATGAACATTCAGGGCACCATCGCCCCATTTTAATTCTTGAGGGTGTTGATTTCCATTGATGACCTTCGGAGCATTCCCATAAAAGGTTGGACAGTGCGTTGACATATTCTGAGGAAAGGCATTTTCCCCCCCGTTCTTTGCCAATCCGGTGCATTTCTTCTATCGTACCCTTTGCTTTCCCCGCACAGTACGGACACCAATAACCGATTTTTATCCCCATCGGTCTTGTTTTCCATCTGTGTCCATGCTTACATTCCCATAACAGCTTTGTATCGCTGTTAATATATTTCTCAGATAAGCATTTCCCTCCTTTTTTTTCGGCAAGTTCCCGCATTTGTTCAATGGTTCCTAAAGATCTGCCTGCACAATAAGGACACCATCTTTTGCTATTTTTTACAGAGTTAGGACTTGCCTCCCACTGATGTCCTTCGGAACATTCCCATAACAGATTGGTCATGATATCCGTGTATTTTTCAGAAAGACATTTCCCCCCTCGTTCCTGTGCAATTTTCTGATATGTTTCTATACAGTCTTTTAAGGCTTCCGCCGCTTTTTGAGTTCCGCAGATCGGACACCAGTGACCATTTTTAACAGAATTGGGCTGAGCCTCCCATTGGTGTCCTTCGGAACATTCCCAAAGCAGCTTGGTATGGCTGTTTACATAAATATCTGAAAGGCATTTTCCCCCATGATATTCAGCAATTCGGCGCATTTCCTCTACCGTGCCTTTTGCTTTCCCTGCGCAGTACGGACACCAATGGCCTCCTTTTACAATAGAGGGACATGATTCCCACTGATGTCCTTCGGAACATTCCCAAAGGAGTTTGTGCTGACTGTCAATATATTGTTCTGACAGGCATTTTCCACCTTTAAAATTGGCAAGGAGTATCATGTCCTCTAAGGTATCCTTTTGGGATTCTGCCCTTTTCTTAATCCCGCATACAGGACACCAGACTCCTTTTTTTATGTCATGAGGTCTTGCCTCCCATTGATGACCTTCGGAACATTCCCACAAAAGTTTCGCATCAGTACCTTTATACTCTGTTGAAAGAAGCCTTCCTGCTTTTTCTTTTGCAATACTCCTCAATTCTTCATAATATTGATAGTTAATTGTATTTAACCTGCATACCGGGCACCATTTTCCGGCCTTGATTATCTTCGGTGTATTTTCCCATTGATGCCCTTCAGCACACTGCCATAAAAGTTTTGTATGAACTCCTGAATACTCGTCAGATAGACACAGACCGCCTCTTTCCGAGGCAATTGACTTCATCTCTTCAATGCCCAGTTTTTTTGAATCAGACATATTCTTTCTTGCACAATGAGGACACCACGTTCCCCCTTTAATACTGTTAAACCTTGCTTCCCATTGATGTCCTTTACTGCATTGCCAAATAAGTTTGGTATGAGCGTTTACATACTTCTCAGAAAGACATTTTCCACCGTGCTTTTGAGCCATGAGTCTCATATTTTCAATTGAATATCTTGCATTTCCGGCACACTGCGGACACCATTTTCCCTTTTTGATATTCTTTGGTGCGGCTTCCCATTTATGTCCCTTCTCACATTCCCATTCAAGTTTGCCAGTATTGTTGATATAGGAATCTGAAAGGCATTTACCGCCCATGTTTTGTGCTATGCTTTGCATTTCTTTGATTTTAATATTATTTTCTGACATAATTCATCTGTATTCCGGTCAGTTCCGTGCCATGATGGATGTGGCATTGATCAATGACGGGCCGGTTACGCTGACTGTGGAAAGTGTTTAGTATGTTGGGATTTGGTCAGATAAAAAAATACTTCAGTTCAACATCCCCGTTTTTTTAAATGAGGAGACAGGAGAGATTTCAGGGGATTGAAAAAAATCCTCCCTTTACGCAAGGGGGAGAAAAAATGCTTACTGTGATGGCGGCAGACCGGAGCCTCAATGCCGCTAAGTTATGACTCCCCTCCCACAGGGGGAGGGGGATTTTTTGCTTGATTTAATGGCATTGGACCGGAGCCTGGGAACGGGCAGAAGTCTGCATTTTTCCGGCAATTGCCAAAAAGCTCATATCTGTTTACTGCCGCATGATGGATTCGCCCTTCACGCCTTCGTCAAGGATGATGATTTCGACCCTGCGGTTCTGCTGGCGTCCGGCTTCCGAGGCATTGCTGGCAACCGGATAGTTTTTCCCATAGCCTCTGGTGATGATGCGGTGATTGTCTATGCCTCTGGAAAGCAGGGCCATGCGCACCGAATCCGCGCGGCGCTGGGAAAGATCCATATTGTAGGCCTCACCGCCCACGCTGTCTGTATGGCCTTCCACCACAATATTGCGTTCCGGGTTCTGGTGCAGAAATTCGGCCAGTTTGTCAACCGTGCGCATGGCGCCGGGCATGAGATCAGATTTTGCTGTGGCAAAAAGCACATCTCCGAGAGTCAGTACCAGCCCCCGGTCTGTCTTTTTTGCCTGCAGTTCAGCAATCTGTTTTTCCAGATTTTCCGCTTTCTGGCGTGCCAGTTCGGCCTCTATGGCCCTGGCTTCGGCATCTTTTCTGGCAGAATCAGCCTCTTCCTTCATTTTCAGGGCCTTTGCCTGGGCATCTTCCGCCTCTTTCCGGGCCCGCTCTATCTCACGGGCTTTTTCTTCCAGGGCTTTCTGTTTCAGATCTGCCTCTCTTCTGGCCCTTTCAATTTCCTGCTGACGGGTATCAAGCAGAACCTTCTGTTTTTCCTCTTCCAGTTCAGCCCGTTTTTTCTCTGCCATTTCCTTTTCCGCAACGGTAATGGCATATTCCACTCTTTTTTCAGCCAGATGTGCGAGATGGGTCATTTCATCCCTGTCTTCAGCCCGTTCGGCTTTTCTCAGAGCGTTTTCAGCTTCGTGCATGGCCACAGGCGCGTTTTCCAGTACGCCCGGCATCACTTTGGCTCTTTCAAAGGCAGCCCGTGCGCTTTGCATCGCAGGGTTGGGAGCAGACGCGCATCCCCACATAAAAACCGCTGTCATTGCAGCAAGAGACAAATCTCTCAAAAACTTCTTCATCATTTCACTCCTCATGACTCTCCTTAGAGTTTGAAAAAAAACAACCTGTACAATTTTCCTGTCCGGAAACCCTGAGGGTTTTCAAAACCCTCAGGGTTTGGAACAGTTTGTTTTTATACAGGCCCTTAGGGTTTCACCTTCTGCGCCCGATCAATTTCGTTGCGCAGCATATCCACATTTTTCTGTTCCTTCAGGGCATCCTGTCTGGCCTTCTCCGCACGGGATTTGGCATCCGCGACTCTGGCATGTTCTATGGACATTTCAGCTCTGCGGCCGGCCAGGTCGGTCTCATTGTTTTTCAATGCCTGTTTGGCCTCCTGCAGTTTTTCCTCGGCCAGCCGAAATTCCAGCGGCGCATACTCTTCAGCCCTGTTCTGCTTTGCCTGACTGATCATCAGTTCCGCATTGGAAATCTGTGTGCTGACAGATGCCGGACTGAGTTTCTGGGATGCACATCCCGCTATCATCACCGCACTGAAAAAAAACACCAACCAACGCTTCATGTCTCCAACCTCCTTGTGTTTTTTCCTAACGTTCCCATCTCTGATTTTGCACATAATCATAATTCCACTTTGGCAGGTTAAACGTTAACATCCTGACTTTATTGTAAATACCCAAAACCGCATATTTTTCAAATATTTAATAAAATCAACAATTTATATTTTAACCTGCCAAAACAGCAATAATATCCCAAAAAAATTTGCAGAAACAAACCCGCAGTGGTTCCGCAAACAATTCAGGACAGCAACAACCGAAACTGAAAGTTTGCAATCAATGCCGTTTCCTTAAAAAAATAAGGAATTCCGGACTGAAAGTCTGGAAATTTTTTATGAATCTTTTCAGTGTCCCAAACTTTCAGTTCGGGGCTCCTCCGCACCTGAAGAAACAGCATTGAATTTATGGCTGCATACGCACTGTTTTTCAGCAGAGTTTCCCGTATCAGTCCAACTGTCTGAAAAAAGGTTTCTCATTCCGGACCATGCCCCTGATATGAAACAACTGCTGCTCCCACCGTCATCTTCCGTTTCTTCCGCAGTTTCACTGCCCAGTGTCCGGGCCTCCTCAAAACTTGCATAATCCATAATAATGTCATTGGAACCATTCCATTCCGTAAGGGTCAGTGTGATATAGTAGGTTCCGTAAGGCGGCGGATCATATGAGACAGATGCGTCAATATCATCCAGGGAATCCCCGGAATCAAGGGTCCCGATATTGTAAACTGCCAATATGTGACCTTTCATAATACCGCCGGAATATGGCTCCGCACTCGCCCACAGTTTCAGTTTCAGGGTTCCGGAATTATAGTCCGAATCTTCGTTGCCAACCGACTCCGCCCACAGCGTGACGGTTCCATTTTTGATACTGTAGGCAGCACCACTTCCCATATAAACATCAGTGCCGAGTGCGTCAAGACAGAACAGGCATTGAAAGAGCAAAAACAGCACACCAGTTTTTTTCATAAATTCCTCTGTTGATCCGGGTTGTCGTTCGTAACGGATTTTTCACACCCGCATTTCAGCTTTTAACCCTGTTTTTTGCAGAAATGTTCATGACAGCGCTTCCTGCCGGAAGCGCTCCAGATATGCCTGCCATTCCATGGGAAGAAGCTGTTTTTTGTTGTTGTTGCATTCCTTGCAGCAGGGAACCGCATTGCCTTTTGTGCTTTTTCCCCCGCGGGAAATGGGAACAATATGATCCATGGTGAGTTCCGCAGCACGGGTTTTCCTTCCGCAGTAATGACAAATGCCTTTGGCGCATTGGCGTTTCCACCACTGACTGGCCCTCAGTTCCCTTGCCCTGTGTCTTTCCTTCCGGATATCCTCCTCTTCCGGATAAAAACCGTAGTCCATGACCGTCATTCTGTTTTGCAGTCTGTGCACTGCTTCGGGCAGTCCAGTCCCAGGGAGCGCACCCATTTTTCAATCTCGGCAATCAGCAGTTTGTAATACATCTCAGAACCGCCCAGTCCTCTTCTTCCGAAAAACCAGTTGATCTCCAGAAAAAGGGGTTCCCTGCTTTCGGATGAAGCGGAAAACAGAAAATCAAAGCCTGCCAGATTGATGCCGGAAGATTCACAGAATGCCTGCAAAGCTTTCACAGCATGCTCCTGCAGTTCCGGATCCGAATCTTTGTCAATATATCCCCCTTTGCGGATATTCGTGCAGAAAATGTCTGAATTCTGCTGGACGCGCCAGTAGGAAATCATCTGGGTTCCGATGACTGCAACCCGGAGAGAACGGTTTCCGCAGGGAATATACTGCTGGATCAGAAAACCTTTCTGTCCGGTCCGCTCGAAATCCGATGCCATCCGGAGCACATTTCTCTGCTCGGAAGTGGAGCGGATCAGAAAGACATTGTCCCCTTCCCCGCCCCAGTTGAATTTGAAAACAAAGGGAAATCCGACACCGGGTTTGCAGATGAACTTGCCGTAATGCTGAAAATATTCATCCACGCTCCCGTAAATTTCTGTCTGCGGATGGGAAACTTTCTTTTCCCGGAACAGCCGTATCTGTCCGATCTTGTTTGGATAACGGAATCTTGCATCATAATTGGGAAAAACATGGCGGCAGTTTTCCCTTGCCATGCGGTAGAGACTGTTTTTGCATCCCTGGGAGAGTATCACAGCATGGGCTGACGTTATGGCAGCCAGATCATCAGCATCCGGTTCCCTGCCCGCGCAGAGGATATTCCTGTGTCCCGCAAAACAGGGATGAAAGGACAGAATCATCAATATCCGAACTTTCTGAGCGATTTGCTGTCTCGGCTCCAGTTTTTCTCCACCCGGACAAAGAGTTTCAGGAAAACCTGCACCCCCAGCATCCGCTCAATGTCTTTGCGTGCAGATTCACCGATCTGCCGGAGTTTCTGCCCCTGTTTTCCAATGATGATTCCTTTTTGGGAATCCTTTTCCACATGAATGGTGGCGTGAATTGTGACCAGTTTCTCTGTCTCGGAAAAGGATTCCACTGTCACGGCAGTGGAATAGGGAATCTCCTGGCCTGTGAGCCGGAAGACCTTTTCCCGCACCATTTCGCCGACAATGAAACGCTCCGGCATGTCCGTGATGGCATCTTCGGGAAAAAGGGGCGGACCTTCGGGCAGAACCTTTTCCATTTCATCCAGCAGCACATCCACCATATCACCGCTGATGGCCGAGATCGGAATCACGGCACGGAAGGGATAGGCAGCACTCCAGCGTTCCATGACCGGCAGGATCGTGTTTTTCTTCACCAGATCCGTCTTGTTGAGCGCCAGAATCACGGGACGGGTCTGTTTTTGCAGCTTTTCCACAATGATTTTTTCCGCATCAGGATCAGGCCGGGTCAAATCTGTGATAAAGACAATCAAATCCGCCTCTGACATGGAGGACAGGGCTGTATCCACCATCCGGACATTGAGTTCGCTTTTTGCCCTGTGAACACCGGGGGTGTCAAGAAAAATCAGTTGTGATTTGGGCCGGTGCAGGATCCCCAGAATCCGGTTCCGGGTGGTCTGTGCCTTTTCAGATGTGATGGAGATTTTTTCTCCCAGCATTCGGTTCAGAAGGGTGGATTTTCCCACATTGGGCGCACCGCCCAGCATCACAAATCCGGATCGGAATCCCGCGTATTTTTCAGAAAGACTTTCCATTTTCACTGATCACCTTTTCTATGGCATTCCACACATCCTCAGTTCCCTGCCGGGATTTGGCGGAAAAAAGTATCAAATCCGAAGAGGGCAGGGAAAGGGTTTTTGCAATCATGGCACGCTGCTGATTCTGTCTGTTTTTGGAAAATTTGTCTGCTTTGGTGAGAACCGGGATGGCATGGATATGATACTGCCGCAGCCAGGCCATAAAATCCATTTCATACTGCCCCGGTGTCCGCCGGATGTCCATCAGCAGAGCAACCCCGCGCAGATTTTCCCTTTTGGAAAGATAGGTTTCAATCATCGGTCCCCAGTCTTTTTTTACGGACATGGGAACTTTGGCATATCCGTAACCCGGGAGATCAACAAAGGAAATTTCATCATTTATCAGAAAAAAATTCACCAACTGCGTTTTTCCGGGGGTGGAACTGGTTTTGACCAGGCTTTTCCGGCTGACCAGCGTATTGATCAGAGAGGATTTCCCCACATTGGAACGGCCTGCAAACGCAACCTCCGGAAAATCCCCCGGCGGATATTGCGGCGGCTTCACGGCACTGGTGACAAATACTGCGGATTTTACTTTCATTCTGGGTACTGGTTTCTGGGTACTGGTTTCAGTGTTCAGATTTCAGTGCCTATTTTCCTGACACCTGTCCACTGATAACTGTTCACTGTTTACTGGTAACTGACAAGTGTTCACTGACGCCTGTTGAGATATTTTTCCAGCCGGTTCAGTCCTTCTTCAATGTTTTCCAGGGAGTTGGCATAGGAAAAGCGCAGATAGCCTTCCCCGTTTTTCCCGAAGTCAATGCCCGGGGTCACGCCCACATGGGCCTTTTCCAGGATGTCAAAGGCCAGTTTGTAGGAATCATGGGAAATATGCTTTGCATTGGCAAAGACATAAAATGCGCCGGTCGGTTCCACGGTAATGCCCAGTCCCATTCCCCGGAGGCGGCGAATCATATATATGCGCCGTTCGTTGTAAATTTTTTTCATCCGCAAAACATCTTCCCCTGCATCCCGGAGTGCGGCCACACCTGCGGACTGCACAACAGCATTGGCGGAAATGAAGAAATTCTGCTGAATCTTCTGAATGGGCCGGATAAAGGGTCTGGGCGCAATCAGGTATCCGAGGCGGAGGCCGGTCATGGCATAGAGTTTGGAAAATCCGTTGAACACAATGGCATTTTCCGTGAATTCCAGAATGGAATGCTCCTTTCCCTCATAGACCAGACCGTGATAGATTTCATCTGAAATCACAAAAGGCCCGTCCGGCCCGGACAGATCCGCAATGGCCTGCATCCGCTGCGCGGAAAGCAGGTTGCCTGTGGGATTGGAGGGTGAATTGATGAAGATGCCCTTTGTCCGATCTGTGATTTTTTCCCGGATGGCTTCGGGACGGTACTGAAATCCGTCCTCGTCATACACAGGTACCCTGACCGGCACACCATCCACAAATTTGATGAAATTGGGGTAACAGGCATAATGCGGGTCCGAAATGATGACCTCATCACCGGGGTTAAGCAGCGCACCGAACAGACTGAACATCACCGGTGATGTTCCTGAACCAATGACCACCTGATCCGGGTGGACAGTCACACCGTATGTGTCGTGATAATATTCGCAGATGGCCTCCCGCAGTTCAGGCATTCCCATACTGTGGGTATAATGGGTATGGCCGTTTTCCAGTGCCTTGCAGCACGCGGCCTTGACACATTCAGGTGTGTCAAAATCCGGTTCTCCCACTTCCAGATGGCTGACATGCGTTCCGGCCCGCTCCATTTCATGGGCCCGCTCCAGCACATCCATTACAATAAACGAGGTGATACCATCAAGCCGTTTTGCTGTCATATGGCAGAGTTCTTTCTTCTGATTTTGAGCATGTTTCCTTTTTCACTTGTTATAAGGGCAATCTATTAGCACATATTTAAGACAGATGAAAGAAAAGAATTCCATCCTTCCGGATCCGGCTTCATTTTTCCGGAAAAATCCGCTTCCGGGTCTGTAACCCTGAAATGCAATTGTTTTTTCAGACTCCGTTTGATCTGCTGATGACTGTAATACCGAATCGCCATTGACTTTATGCAGTTCACTCATTTTTTTCCCAATGCCCCTGAACTGACACTCCTCCCCTGATGCATCCCGGAGGGAGGGAAACCGCGGGTTCACCCGGTGCTGAAAAAGCGGCGGTATTGTATCAAATCAGTGGGGAACTGGTATAAGATAAACAAATATCTCACCTTATGCACAGCCGTCATACCGGCGAAAGTCAGTCTTCAGAACATGTTGAAAATACCGGATTCCGGTTTTCGCCGGAATGACGGTGGAAACGGATGATTTTCTGATTTTTAAAAAGGTTGCGCAAGGTGAGCAGACAAGCAGGAAAAATATTGTTTGACAATGTTCGCAATAATTATATATAATAAATTAAATAAAATAGGTGTGTTCAAGGTCATTCTCCGTCAGCAGGGGAAAATATCTGCCCCTGTTTTGGATTTGTAAAATCAGAATGCCATATAAAGGAAAATATTAACCGGATCAGACAGACAGTTTTTGCTTGAGCCAACCTGGATATCAGGAGGAAAAAGTTTATGGACAAAATCTTGCGTATTGACGTGGCCGCGGACGGCGGGCCCAGGGCAAGTGTGACAACTTTGGGTGAATATGCCGGAATGGGCGGCAGAGGCATGACTTCCATGGTGGTGTTCAAAGAAGTTCCACCGGACTGCCATCCTTTGGGGCCGGAAAACAAACTGGTCATTGCGCCCGGACTCATGAGCGGCAGCGCGGCCTCCACATCGGGCCGTCTTTCGGTGGGATGCAAAAGTCCCCTGACCGGAGGGATCAAAGAAGCCAATTCCGGAGGCCAGGCGTCCCAGGTGCTGGCCCGTCTGGGATATGCGGCCATTATTCTGGAAGGGGAGGCCAAAAGCGATGATCTCTACAGAATTTATATCAGCAAAGACAAAGTGGAGATTGCAAAGGCCAATGAATATAAGATGATGCGCAATTATGCCCTGGCAGAAAAGATGAAGGCCGAGTATGGCGACAAAGTGGCCATGATCTCCATAGGCCCGGCCGGTGAGATGAAAATGGGATCCGCTTCCATTGCCATCACGGATCGGGAATTCCGTCCCGCGCGGCACGCGGGACGCGGAGGCGTGGGTGCTGTCATGGGTTCCAAGGGCATCAAAGCCATTATCTTGGATGACAGCGGGTGCAAGATGCGCTCTCCCCAAAATCCGGAAAAATTCAAGGCTGCGAACAAAAAATTCGTGGAAGGTCTGCGTTCCCATGCGGTTACAGGTCAGGGGCTTCCCGCTTACGGAACCAATGTGCTTACCAATGTTGTCAACGAGGCAGGCGCTTATCCCACTTACAATTTCAAGCAGGGACAGTTCAAGGACGCTGCCAAAATCAGCGGAGAAACCTTTGCTGAGATTGAAACAAAACGGGGCGGAAATCCCACCCACGGCTGTCATGCCGGATGCGTGATCCGGTGCTCCGGCATTTATGTGGACAAGGACGGCAATTATATCACCAAACAGCCGGAATACGAGACCGTATGGGCCCACGGCGGCAACTGCGGCATCAGTGATCCGGACACCATTGCCCGGATTGATTTCATGGATGATGACATCGGGCTGGATACCATTGAAATGGGTGCAACCTTTGGTGTGGCAATGGAAGCCGGTCTTCTTCCCTTTGGGGATGGTGAGGGAGTGCTGAAACTGCTCGATGAAGTGGGACAGGGCACACCTTTGGGACGCATACTGGGAAACGGCACGGCCTTTACCGCCAAAGCCTTTGGCATTGAAAGAGCGCCGGTGGTCAAGGGACAGGCCATGCCCGCGTATGATCCCCGCGCAGTCAAGGGGGTTGGCGTCACCTACGCAACCACACCCATGGGAGCGGATCATACGGCCGGTTATGCAGTTACTGCCAACATCCTTAAAGTGGGCGGTGATGTGGACCCCCTGAGCCCCCAGGGACAGATCGAACTGTCCCGGAATCTTCAGATCGCAACTGCCGCGCTGGACGCGACCGGTTACTGCCTGTTTATCGCATTTGCCATTTTGGATCAGGCCGAAACCTTCAACGCGATGGTGGACAGCATCAATGCCATGTACGGTCTGAACATGACCGGCGATGATGTGGTGGCTTTGGGAAAAAAGATTCTTTCCATGGAGCGGGAATTCAACAGACTGGCAGGCTTCACCAAAGAATCCGACCGGCTGCCCCGTTTCTTCAAAAGAGAGGCGCTTCCCCCCCACAATGTGACTTTTGACATCCCGGATGGGGAACTGGACAGGGTTTTCAACTGGTAGAACAGGATTTGCCGTTTCTGACGGGAATAAGAAAATGAAACCCTGAGGGTTTTCAAAACCCTCAGGGTTTAAAAATGTTATGCCGGTCTGTTTTTATCAGGATGACCGATGTTCATCACCTTCATCCCTCTTGAGAAAAATATTCGGAGTGTGCACCGTAAGCTGGGGAAAGGGAATGTTCCATCCGTTTGCCGTGCAGGCTTCAATGGCATAGTGCTGAATGATACGTTTCAGGGCATTGTAATGGGGAGCAATCCTGCCGCTGAAATCCGCGATAATTATCAAATCCAGGGAAGAAGCCCCGGCTGCCTCCACCTCGGTTTTCAGTTGAACAATATCATGTTCAAAACCTTTGTATACCAGTCCCCTGCGCACGGCCTCCATGAGCTTTTCCGGTATCTCCGTTGTGATAATATTCTGATGGGCATAATCAAATCCGAAAACCACACTGATGCGGAAATCAGCGGAAATGTTCATGGGGCTTTTTCCCAGAAAATCTGATGTGCGATAGGTTTTCCTCGCTCCTCCCACCAGCCTCAGCACCACCATTTCCCCAGTCTGACTGATCAGTTCTCCGCAGGTTCCGTCAGAAAGAATCACCCATTCCCCAATTTTACCGGGAAACCAGGGTTCATCCGGATGAAACTGCCGGGAATTCATCCCAATCATATCTCTCAGTGGAACCCGCAGTTCTGAGGGCCGCAGACAGGGATTTTCCAAAGTTGCATAAACACCGAGTGTGGCAACCCGCCAGGGAACGCCATTGTAAACAATCCGTTCATTTTCCCGCACTGTGCCCAGATTGAGCATGAGCTGAATCTGTTTCCAGAAACGGGGAATGCCCTCCCTTGCGGTCCATGCAAGACCCACAAGAAGGATAAGGGAAAAACTCAGCAGGAGCCAGTCTCCGGATATGTACAGCACTGTTATCATCGCTGCTCCGGATATGCCAAAGGTGAGGATATGGCTGATGACATCGGAAAGGCGCATGAAGGTGGTGCGATCTTTGGCCTGATGCACCGGGCTGTATCTGTAAACCAGACGGTAGAGCCAGCGCATAAGAAAAAAACTGGCAAAAAAAGCAGCCAAAGCCAGAACAAAATTCCGTCCCCGGCTTTTGAAAAATGATCTCAGGATATTCTGAGTGGTTCCCAGAATGGATTCCCTTTCCTTCATCAGTTCTGCAAGCTGAAAACGGCTCACCTGCAGATCATCTCTGATCTGCTTTTCCTTTGCTGTCCAGAAACCCCGAATCTGGTTCAGCTCTCTTTTGACCTGTGCATCGTCAGCACCGGTTTTTTGGGACATGACATCCAAATTTTCAATGGCCTTTTTTACTGTCGCCAACTGTTTTTCATTCCGCTCAATCTCGCCGCGCAGAAATTCAATCCGCCGTGGCCGTTCTGTCATTTTTTTCAACTGCAGCACCAAAGGGGTCACCAGGTTCTGCACCTCATCCCGCCAGTCAAATTTGCCATCGAGCTTTTCAGAAAATATATCCGGACTGATTCCCGCTGCCACGGATGCCAGATCATGCTCAATATCCCGGAGCTTTTTATTTAATTCATTTATTTCATTTGTCAGAACTGCTATCTCCTCCTGAGT
>CAZDIU010000057.1:0-21072 GCA_964505535.1 uncultured Desulfobacterales bacterium
AAATTTTATTGATCATTATAATCTGACATTATCAGCATGAAAAGTCCCACTACCGTCATCCGGATACACTCACAGGCAGAGCAGGGAAAATCTGCATATCCGGAACCATGTCAATCACAGAACTACCCATTTTTTCAAACCGTTCTTTTCTGTAATCAGCAATCATTTTTAAAACATCAATGCAGTTGAAAACCGCTTCTTCAACCGTATCACCTTCTGCAAAAGCACCCTGAATGCCGGGACTCTGAGCCATCTATCCGTCATCATTGGCAGTAATACCGATTCGCCATTGGTTTGATCCGATATTGTCAGTTTTTCCGCAGTTCCGTGTGTGCAAAAAACCGCTCCGCTTAATTTTTGCACTCCTCCGGATCAGGTGCAGACTGCATCAAATCAATGGAGAATTGGTATAATTACAATATTCACATAGGAAATTTTATCATTTTTCATTTTTTCCGCATTCCGCCAGTGTAAATTCTGATTTAAATCCAAAATATCTCAACAGAATACTGTTTGATGAATTCATCTTTTGTCACCAGAATGGCATTATGACGGTTTGCCTGAACAATCAGCAGACGATCAAACGGATCTTTATGAATGTCCGGCAAATAGACAGATGCAACCATTTCAGATGCTTCGGGATTAATGATACGGATATTGGTGTTTTCCGTCAGACAGGATTTCCACAAATCAATATCGGCAATTTCAATTTTTCCCTTTTTTGAAAGCAGTGCTGTTTCCCAGAATGATATGGAAGATACAATCACATTGCCTTTATCAGCCTGTTCATCAAAAAATTCAACAAACTCATCTGATACACCTTTCTTCAAATTCCAAAAAATCAGCGCATGGGTATCAAACAGATAACAGGATGACATCACACATATCCTTCCCAAATATCCTCTGAGGGTTCAATTATCTTATCCGGATCAACAAGAAGTTTTGGCTGAATTTTCATCCTGCTCCGCCAGTCTGTCTGCTTCTCTTTTTTGCGGTATTTTTTTTCCGGTTCTATGAGCATGATAATTTCCACATTTTTTCCGATTATCTGTTTTAAAACCGGCAAATGCAGCATGTCGGATTCGATTTTTTTCTTTATTTGTATGACTTCCATATTTCGCTCCTCATTTGTGCTGACAGTGGGCGGCATGTTTCAGATGTGTTCACATGCCGCTCCTGACAGAGTTTTTCTGTTCCGGAAAATGCTTATCTGATTCTGTAAACACAATTCCAGCAGAGAGTGAATGCCCGCGACTGATTTAATGACACTGATGTGCAGAAATGTCTCTGGAACACTCCGCATTCTGTGACAGACGCGGAGTGTCGAACAGGAATCCCTTTACCGAAAAACGCCCTACAATGTCTGCCGATCCGTAACCGGATGCGCTTTCAGGTATTCCAGCCGGTTCAGGCCGTTGAGATAGGCTTTTGCGCTTGCTGTGATGATGTCCGGATCAGTGCCGCGTCCCAAAGCCACCAGCCCGTTTTCCCGCAGCCGCACAGTCACTTCGCCCTGTGCGTCTGTGCCGCCGGTGATGGCTGATACGGTGAAGCGCAGGAGTTCCGAAGTGGTCCCCGTGAGTTTGGCAATGGTGTTGAAGGCCGAGTCAATGGGGCCGTTGCCCCAGTCCGCAGCACGCACTTTTCTGCCCCCGATGTTCAGTTCCACACTTGCCATGGGCATAACAGAGGTTCCTGCTGTTACATGCAGGTATTCCAGTTTAAAGGTTTCCTCTGTGCGGAGAATGCCCTCTGTGACCAGCACTTCCAAATCCTCGTCCACCACATGCTTCTTTTTGTCGGCCAGTTCCTTGAACCGGGTGAAAATCAGCCCCAGTTCCTCATCAGACAGATCATAACCCATTTCCTTGAGCCGGGAGCGCAGCGCGTGGCGTCCCGAATGCTTGCCCAGCACCAGTTTGCCGGAACTCAGACCAATGGTTTCCGGTTTCATGATTTCATAGGTCATGGGGTTTTTCAGCATTCCGTCCTGATGAATGCCGGCTTCATGTGCAAACGCATTCGCGCCCACAATCGCCTTGTTGGGCTGGACAATGATACCGGTAATCATGCTCACCAGACGGCTGACCGGGTAAATGTTTTCCGTAATGATACCGGTCTGTATGGGCATATAATTCTGCCGGGTGCGCAGAGCCATGACCACTTCTTCCAATGAAGTGTTGCCTGCACGTTCCCCAATGCCGTTGACCGTGACCTCTGCCTGACGTGCGCCTGCTGCAATTGCCGCAAGCGTGTTGGCAGTGGCCAGTCCCAGATCATTGTGGCAGTGAACACTCAGGATGGCTTTGTGCATGTTGGGTGTATGGGTCATCACATATTTTGCCAGGTCTGCAAATTCACTGGGAATGGCATAGCCCACAGTATCCGGCAGATTGACCACAGTGGCTCCGGCTTCTATTGCCGCGCCGAACACTTTGCACAGATAATCCCGGTCACTGCGGGAACCGTCTTCTGCGGAAAACTCGATCCGGTCGGTCAGAGTACGAGCATATTTCACGGCATCAATGGCAGACTGCAGCACCTGCTCGCGGTTCATTTTCAGCTTGTATTCCAGATGGATGTCAGATGTGGCAATAAAGGTATGCAGTTTGGGCTTTTTCGCGTGCTTTACCGCATTCCATGCCTTGTCAATGTCATCCTTGCTGGCACGGCACAGACCCGCCACTTCGGTGCGCTCCAGTTTTGCAGCTATTTTGGAAACCGCATCAAAATCGCCTTCGGAAGCAGCGGGAAAGCCTGCTTCCAGCACATCCACGCCCAGTTTTTCCAACTGGGTTGCCAGACGCAGTTTTTCATTGGTGTTCATGCTCGCGCCCGGAGACTGCTCGCCGTCTCTCAGGGTGGTGTCAAAAATATATACACGGTCGCTCATTGCTTTCTCCTTGTTATGTAATTGTGATAAAAATGTTTTCAGATGATTTGTTTCCCACAGAGAACACAGCGAAAGGCACAGAGATCACAGAGAAAAAAATTGTGTTTTCTGGGGAAAAATTCCGGAATATGTCAGTGTCAGTTGAAATGGCGGGAAATGTTCCTGCTTCCCAGCTATTTGTGTTTAAAAACCTTATGGTTCAATCAATGCCCCCTGTATTCTGAATCAGGAGCATGGGCCGCAGGACATTGATTTGCAAAGGTCCCGCGGCCTTGTTCCCTCCGGCGCATGATAATATGATCATTTTCATGTTTATCCTTTTATTCCAATGGCAAATAAATGATTGTATCCATATATTCATCCGCATCCGAAGCTCCGTATATGAGCAGTAATTCTTCGATGGTTTCCCGGATTCCCATATTCGGATTCAGTTCAATAATTCCGGGAATATGCAAATTTTTTTCCAAATGGTTCTTCAGATGCAGGGGCATGGATTTCCGATTGTATGTTACGAGTATAAAATCGTTTTTTTTACACCATTCCAGAATTTCCGGGTCTAATGTACCTTTGGCCGGTACTCCCGGGTCACCGATTCTCCAGACGATCAGTTCCGGTTCCTGCTGCAATAACTCGGAACGGAAGAGCGGAGGAACATTTTCGTCGATTAAATAGCGAATTTTCCTCATTCAGGCGGCCTTCAGTTGTTTCTGTTTCATATTCCGCAAACGGAGAACAACCGGCGGAGGCTGCCTGTCCTGCGCCTCCCGCATCTGTCTTCCGTATTCCAGCCATTCTTTCAGATACTGTCCCATTTTTTCTTTATTTTGGAAATAATACAGAATGGTGGCATAAATCTGTTCCAGTGTAAGAGATGGAAACCGTCTGACAATGGATTCAGGCGGCTGTTCACGGTATATGTATTCATACAGAACAGATTCAATTCCGATTCTTGTTCCTTTGATTCGGATGTCATCCGGTGCAATCTGGTTGAAATATGCTTCCACATTCATACAACTGCTCCTTGTTTATAAAAATTTTTTATCCGCATACCGGATTCTTCTGCTTTGCCAGTTTGTACTGAAAACTGTCTGCCAAAGCCTGCCAACTGGCTTCAATGATGTCATCAGAAACGCCCACTGTGCTCCAGATGTTGTTCTGATCCCGTGAGTCAATCAGCACGCGAACCTTTGCAGCCGTGCCATCCCGTCCATCAATGACGCGCACCTTGAAATCCACCAGGTGCATTTCATCAATTTCCGGAAAAAACTGGTGCAGGGCTTTACGCAGTGCATTGTCCAGCGCACTGACCGGGCCGTCCCCCTCGGCTGCGGTGATTTCCTCTTTGCATCCCACTGAAATTTTCACAGTGGCGTGTGCGGAACAGGGTTTCTGTTTGTCTTTTTCAATGGTGACACGGAAGGACTGCAGATCAAAAACCGGCTGAAACTGGCCTGTGTATTTTTCCAGAAAAATCTTTAAAGAACCGTCTGCCGCGTCAAACTGGTATCCGTCCTCTTCCATGATTTTCACGGCTTCCACAATTTTGCGGGTGTCACATCCGTTGCTGTTGAGATTTACGCCCAGTTCCTTTGCCTTGTACTCAATATTGCTTTTTCCTGCCATGTCTGAAACCAGCACATGCCGGGCATTTCCCACCAGTTCCGGCTGCATGTGTTCATATGCCCTGGGATTTTTCATCACAGCACTGACATGAATTCCGCCTTTGTGCGCGAACGCGCTCCTGCCCACAAAAGGCCGGTTGTTCAAAGGAATCATATTGGCAGTTTCACTGACAAAACGGGAAAGGCTCCGCAGTTTTTTCAGATTTTCCGAAGAGATGCAGGGACAGTCCATTTTCAGTGCAAGAATGGGAATCAGGGACATCATATCTGCATTGCCGCACCGCTCCCCGTATCCGTTCACAGTTCCCTGCACCATGATCGCACCTGCATTCACAGCCTCAATGCTGTTGGCAACTGCCATGCCGCAGTCATTATGCGTGTGAATCCCAAGCCTGATTCCGCTTCCGTTGATATTCTCCCGGACCTGTCCTAAAATGGGAATCAGTTCAAAAGGCATGGTTCCGCCGTTGGTATCGCAAAGCACAATCACATCCGCGCCGCCCCGGTGTGCTGCTTTCAGTGTGAGCAGTGCATATTCGGAATTTTCTTTGTATCCGTCAAAAAAATGCTCCGCGTCATAAATCACTTCCCTGCCGTGTTTTTTCAGGAATGCAACGGAATCCTCAATCATGCACAGATTTTCTTCCAGCGTGTTGCTCATAAGTTTCACATGCAGATCCCAGGTTTTGCCGAAGATTGTCACAACAGGTGTCTGTGTTTCCAGCAATGCCCGCAGATTGGGATCATCTCCGGGAAGAATGCCGGGTTTTCGTGTGGAACCGAAAGCAGCGAGTTTGGCGTTTTTGAATTCCACTTCTTTTGCCAGTTCAAAAAAATTCCGGTCGCGGGGATTGGAACCGGGCCATCCGCCTTCAATATAATGAATCCCAATATCATCCAGCCGCCTGGCGATTTTAATCTTTTCCTCGGCAGTGAAATTGATATTTTCTCCCTGGGTTCCATCTCTCAAAGTGGTGTCATAAAGATATACCGGTTCCATTTTGCTTTCTCCTTTTGCTGTTGCTGTCCAATAAAAAAATATTTGCCTGTAAACCCTAAGGGTTTTGAAAACCCTTAGGGTTTTTGCTGGCTCTACAGATGAAAATCCCCGGCTGCCTCAGGCTGATAAAGAATGTCTTCAATGCAGATGCGGCGTATGCCGGACGGAACCGGCCATTCCACAACATCGCCTTTGGCATAACCCAGAATGGCAGTGCCAACCGGCGCAAGGACAGAAACTGCGCCGATGTCAATGTTTGCATTTCTGGGAAATACCAAAACACAGGTCATTTTCTCAGAAGTGTCCAGATCACGAAGCACCACCTTTGAATTCATGGTGACAACATCCGGAGGCACATCTTTGGACTGCACCACTTCCGCCCGCTCCAGTTCTTCTGCCAGAGCCTCCAAATCTTTCCTGCTCTGAGTGCTGAAATTTTCAGCCACGCCAATGAGTTCCTCAAGCCGGTCTCTGTCAAATTCTGTAATGTATATCTTTCTTTCTGCCATGATTTCCTCTGCAATTCACTGCTGATTCCAAAACACAAATGCTAAACAGAACAATGAAAATTTTCGGGTATAAAAAACCGGGATTCACCCACCCCTGCCCCTCCCTCAAGGGAGGGGAGAAAATTTTATCCCCGAAAATCTGTGGAATCCTGCTTATTTCCGGTTTTCGGGACGGAGCGCACGCACAGCCGCGCCTGCCTTCCACATCTCGGAATTTTTGATGGCATTGAGTTCCGCGTTGAGTTTTTCGCGGTAATCGGGTCTGCTGTTGACATCCAGCACCCGCCTGGTTTCCTTGCCGCTTTTGACACTGGCATACAGATCATCAAAAACCGGAATAACCGCATCACGGAATTTCGGAGCCCAGTCCAGCGCGCCGCGCTGTGCAGTGGTGCTGCAATTGCCAAACATCCAGTCCATGCCGTTTTCCGCAACCAGCCGAATCAGGCTCTGGGTCAGTTCCTCAACAGTTTCATTGAATGCCTCACTGGGGCTGTGTCCGTGTTTTCGCAGCAGATTGTACTGTGCTTCCATCACACCGGCCAGACATCCCATGAGAACCCCGCGCTCGCCAGTGAGATCACTGAGAACTTCTTTTTCAAATGTGGTTTCAAACAGATAACCGGAACCAATGGCAATGCCCATTGCCAGGGTTCTTTCTTTGGAGCGTCCGGTCGCGTCCTGAAACACGGCAAAACTGGAATTGATGCCGCTGCCGTCCAGAAAATTGGTGCGCACAGTGCGGCCTGAACCTTTGGGAGCCACCAGCACCACATCCACATCTTTGGGCGGAACAATGCCGGTCTGATCTTTGTAGACAATGCCGAAACCGTGTGAAAAATACAGGGCATCGCCTTTGTTCAGGCATTCTTTGATTTTCGGCCACATGGCAACCTGTCCCGCGTCTGAAAGCAGGTATTGGATGACCGTTGCTTTTTTCGCTGCCTCCTCAATGGGAAACAGGGTTTTGCCCGGCACAAAACCGTCTGCAACAGCTTTGTCCCATGTTGCTCCGCCTTTGCGCTGTCCCACGATGACATGGATGCCGTTATCCCGCATGTTCAATGCCTGCCCCGGTCCCTGCACACCGTAACCGATCACAGCGATAATCTCATTTTTCAGCACGTCACGGGCTTTTTCCAGAGTGAACTCCTCGGATGTGACCACCTCTTCCAGAACCCCGCCAAAATCAATCTTTGCCATTGGTGTTTCTCCTTTGATTTATGTGTTGTTATCTTTCAATAAACTTCATCATGTGTTCCGATTGCCTCCAATAACACTGCTTCCCTGCCTTCATCATCAATAAATTCAAACACAATTCTCAGATCATATCCGACACTGCATGCCCATGAACCTCCAAGACCGCCCTTCAGTTTATGGGTTTTCAGGCTGGGATGGAAGGCATCCTCTGACAGAAGCAACAGAATATCCTGAATTGTATCTGCAAGATGGCGATCTTTTCTGATGATACGTTTTGCTAATCTGACAAACGCATTGGTTTTTAACAATTTCCTTTTCATGATAAAATATCAGCCATGATTTCATCTACAGTGGACGCAACACATTTTCCATTGCGATATTCCTTTCTGGCTTCCCGAACCGATTTTATAATATTTTCCCGACGCTTAGCCGCAATCCTCCGATGAAGAATATCAACCAGAGATATTTGATCATCCAAAGGCAGATGACTGGCTGCTTCCAATATCTCTCCGAAAGATATAATATTTTCCATTTCTTCTTCTCCCTATTTTGATTCCCGGAACAGCGCAATGGTTCCTGTTCGGGCAATCTCTTTGATGCCCATGGGTTTGAGCAGGGAGAGAAAGGCCTGCATTTTGCCTTCATCGCCTGTCACCTCAATGGTGTAATGCTCCGGTCCCACATCCACGATTTTTCCACGGAAAATATCCACAATGCGCAGAATCTCAGCCCGGTTTTCGGATTTGGCAGCGACTTTGATCAAAGCCATTTCCCGGTGAACATAGCTGGATCCGGTGAGTTCATGCACCTTGATGATATTGATGAGTTTGTTCAACTGCTTTTTGATCTGCTCCACCAAAGGCTGGTTGGCTTTGGTGACAACCGTAAGCCGGGAAATATTGGGATCGGTTGTTTCTGCGACACACAGACTTTCAATATTGTAACCGCGACCGCTGAACAGACCTGCAATCCGGGACAGGACACCGGGCTGGTTGTCCACCAGAAGGGACAGAACATGTTTTTCGTCAGTCATAGAATACCTCTTGTCAGGTTTCAGTGTTCTGGTTTTGTGTTTCTGACACCTTATATGAAATCTGAAAAAGATTTCAGCATTAAACCCCGCGTTTTCCTGCCACGAAGACACAAAGGCACAAAGTTTCATGAAGATGAATGCCGGGTTATTTTTCAGATTTCATATTACACCAGCAGCATTTCCGTAATGGGCGCGCCTGCCGGAACCATCGGATATACGCATTCTTCCTTTGCCACAGAAAAATCCATAATTACCGGCCCTTTAATGGCAAGCCCTTCCCGCAGCACTTTTTCCACCTCTGCGGGTTTGGTGGCACGCAGTCCCACTGCGCTGTAAGCCTCTGCCAGTTTTACAAAATCCGGCGCATGTTCCATCCGGGTGCAGGCATAGCGTTTTTCATAAAAAAGCTCCTGCCACTGCCGCACCATTCCCAAATATCCGTTGTTGAGAATGACGATTTTCACAGGCAGACAGTACTGCACAGCCGTTGCCATTTCCTGAATGTTCATCTGAATGCTGCCATCTCCGGCCACATCCACCACCAGTTTGTCAGGCCGTGCCACCTGCGCGCCAATCGCGGCAGGCAGTCCGAATCCCATGACTCCCAATCCGCCTGATGTGATGAAATGTCCGGGTTCATCCACCTGACAGAACTGGGCAGCCCACATCTGGTTCTGCCCCACTTCTGTGGAGATAATGGCTTTTCCCTGCGTAAGTTCATTGAGTTTTTCCACAACATACTGGGGTTTGATGATTTCTTCATCCTGTGTATAGGAAAGCATGGCTGCTTTTCTCCATCCGTCAATCTGGTGCAGCCACCCGCTGCGTTTTGCTTTCAAATCACCCAAATCCACATCTTTCAGTAACTCGTTAAGCTGGGTCAGCGTGACTTTGCAGTCTCCCACCACCGGCACGCTGACCGGAATGTTTTTGCGGATGGAAGTGGGGTCAATGTCAATATGCACAATCTGCGCCTGCGCTGCAAACGTATCGGTTCTGCCAGTGACACGGTCATCAAAGCGCACACCAATGGCTATCATCAGATCGCACGCGGCAGTAGCCATATTGGAGCGATAAGTGCCGTGCATTCCAATCATGCCCAGCCACAGGGGATCAGTTGCCGGAAACGCGCCGATTCCCATGAGAGAAGTCGTAACCGGAATCTGTGCCATATGTGCGAGTTCCCGCAGTTCCATATGGGATTTGGACAAAATCACGCCTCCGCCTGCAAAAATCATGGGACGCCGTGCCACTTTGATCAAATCAACAACCTTGTTCACCTGCCGGACATTGGGGCTGTATGTGGGATTGTAGGATTTGAGTTTGATTTCTTTGGGAACCCTGTAAACAGCGGTTGCCTTGCCAATGTCTTTGGGAATATCCACCAGCACAGGCCCCGGACGTCCGGAACGGGCAATGTAAAATGCCTCTTTGATAATTCTGCCCAAATCCTCCACATTCTGCACCAGATAATTGTGCTTGGTGCAGGGACGGGTGATGCCCACAATATCCACTTCCTGAAAAGCGTCATTGCCGATAAGCTGGGAGGGAACCTGTCCGGTGATGATCACAACAGGAATGGAATCCATATACGCGGATGCAATGCCTGTGACCGTATTGGTCGCGCCCGGCCCGGATGTGACCAGACACACGCCCACTTTTCCGCTGGCTCTGGCATAACCGTCTGCCGCGTGAACCGCGCCCTGCTCATGCCGGACAAGAATGTGCCGGATGTCAGTCTGCACCAGTTCATCATAGATGTCAATCACGGCTCCGCCCGGATAACCGAAAATGACATCCACCCCCTCCTCCTGCAAAGCCTTCATGAGAATCTGCGTACCCTTGAGTTTCATACATACTCCCCTTTTTTCAGTGTCCGGAGTCCCAAACTGAAAGTTTGGGAGTCTGCAATCTTTGCCAAACTTTCAGTTTGGCACTCCTTGTGACGAAATGGTATTGGGTTGAAAGTTACTCTTTTATGTTGATAACTGATCAGTGAACCTGTCAACGGACAACCGCGCCTTGACTTGCTGAGGAAACCGCTTTGGCATACCGTGCCATATATCCAGTCGTAATTTTGGGTTCCGGCTGTTTCCATGCTGCCAGACGCTTTTGGATTTCATGCTCCGGCACTTTGAGACTGATGCTTTTTGCCGGAATATCAATCGCGATCAGATCCCCTTCTTTCACAATTGCAATGGGGCCGCCCTGCATGGCTTCAGGGGAAATATGACCAATCGAAGCACCTCTGGTTCCTCCGGAAAAACGGCCGTCTGTAAGCAATGCCACATGCGCATCCAGTTTCATGCCTGCAATCACAGAGGTCGGGGTCAGCATTTCCCGCATTCCGGGGCCTCCCATTGGGCCTTCATAGCGGATAACTACCACATCCCCTTTCTGAATTTTGCCGTCCATAATTGCCTGACTTGCCGCGTCTTCGGAATCAAAAACCCGTGCCGGTCCCTCATGCTTCATCATTTCCGCGCATACGGCAGACTGCTTGACCACGCAGCCTTCGGGAGCCAGATTGCCGAAAAGAACCGCCAGCCCGCCCTGCTCATGATAAGGACTGCGCAGAGGACGAATCACATCCGGGTCAAGCACCCGCACATTCCGGATATTTTCTCCCACTGTCTGCCCGGTTACCGTCATGCAGTCCCCATGAATGCGTCCGATTTCAGACAGTTCTTTCATCACTGCACCGATTCCGCCTGCCCGGTTCAGATCTTCCAGATGATCTTTCCCTCCCGGACTCAGGGAGCAGAGATGGGGTGTTTTTGCACTGACCTCGTTGATAAGATTGAGATCAATTTTTACTCCGGCTTCTTTGGCAATCGCGGTCAGATGCAGCACAGTATTTGTCGAACATCCCAAAGCCATATCCACAGCCAGCGCGTTCTGAAAGGCTTTTTCCGTCATGATGTCTCTGGGGCAGATATTTTTTTCCCACAGCTTCATGACCTGCATTCCTGCGGTTTTTGCCATCCGGATGCGCGCAGCCATGACTGCGGGAACGGTTCCGTTTCCGGGCAGTCCCATGCCGATTGCCTCGGTCAGGCAGTTCATGGAATTGGCTGTGAACATGCCAGCGCACGACCCGCAGGTGGGACATGCCGCATCTTCGACTTCTGCAAGTTCCTCTTCTGTCATTTTGCCGGATTTGACTGCGCCCACATATTCAAAAACCGTAATCAGGTCTACCTTCTGATCTTTGCGGGGATGGCGTCCGGCCAGCATGGGACCGCCGCTGATGACAACAGTGGGAAGATTCATCCTTGCTGCGGACATGAGCATTCCCGGAACAATCTTGTCACAGTTGGTGACCATGACCAGCCCGTCCAGCGCATGGGCGGTTGCCATGACCTCAATGGAATCTGCAATCAGTTCCCGGCTTCCCAAAGAGTATTTCATGCCTGTATGGTTCATGGCAATGCCGTCACAGATTCCGATCACCCCGAATTCCACAGGCGTGCCTCCGGACATGGAAATGCCGGTTTTCACTGCATTCACAAGGGGATGCAGATGCACATGCCCCGGAATCAGGGTATTGGCGGAATTGGCAATGCCGATCAGGGGACGCCGGATTTCCTCATCCGTGTATCCCATAGCCTTGAACAGAGCGCGGTGCGGTGCCCTTTCGATCCCTTTTTTCGCAATATCGCTTTTCATGCAGAAACCTCCCCAAAAAAAAATCCGTTACCAGCTTTGGGCTGATAACGGATTTTTACAGATTTATAAAAATACGGCAAATTTAGGCCATTATCAACCCATTTCCTTTCTGAGGGGAAGGACGCCCAGCAGAAGGACCAGAATAAGGTTAATAATGATAATGACAAATATACCGTTCATTTCTTTTCCATATAAGAGTTTAGTCACCCTATAACAGGGTTTGGGGATATTGTCAACTTTTTTTGTGAAGAGACCTGTTTCAAATTCGCATTTCATCTGTTTTATCAGCCATCATTACAAGAGTCTTTGCCAGTTTTCTGCCTTGTTCCCCTGACAATCTGACAGAATTTCCCAAATCCGTGGCTGTTTTTATAAAAAAACCTGTTTTTGGTTCTATGCTGATCCAATTTTGGTTTTCTTTGGCACGAAAATTGCAAAACTGAGAAAACATCCCTTTCCGAACCTGTTTCCGCAGATTTTCCGGATCAGAACAGTCATTTTTCCGCAGTCCGGTCTGAAGGCAAAAAGTATGCCGGAGAAAACCAAAATTGGATCAGTATATCAAGCAAAAATGGCAGTGGGGCAAACCTGCTGATCCACTTTAACCTGATTTTGCACAGAAAAAAATTCTGCGTTACTCTGCGCTTAAACTCGGCATGTCAGGTGTTTTGGTCTGCTGCTGTCAGGTTTGGGAGTGACGGGGGAAGAAATGAACAGAGTGAAACGGATTTCAGAAATGGGGAAGGAAACCGGCATAAAAAAGGAATCCCCAGAGATTGCAGATATATTTCCTGATGCCACAGGGGATACCCTGAAGAAAGGGGAGCAGACGGGCAGGTTATTTTTATTTGAAGAAATACAGGAAGGATGCAGGCAGAACTTCCAAAACAATGAACATGCTGAGACAGAAGCAGAAAATCACCATTTTTCAAATATATTTCAAACTATTGGACTCTGTTTAAAACAATCATGTTTTTTCTGAACCTTGCTTGATTTCCATTTTATGACGTGGTATTTTTCCAAACTGAATTTTCGCAGATCAGGATAACATGCACTGTTGAATTTTATCCTGATCTGTATAATATCTGGTTAGCTCCTCCACAGTCCATTCCAGGGAACGAATTTCTAAAACAACCCCTAAGGGTTTTCAAAACCCTTAGGGGTTGTGTTTTTCTTTAGGCAAACACTTACTGCTTTGGCACGCCCGCCTCTTTTATCACTGACCCGTTTTTCCCGGTCATGACAAGGATGGCGTAGCGTTGGGCATTGTCACTTTCATCGGTGCTGAGGGACACATAATCAAATTTGCCCCGCAAATCTGTGTATCCGTCTTTGTAAAACTGCACACTGCCGTCTTTCATTTTTGCAAACACCTTCACATAGGCTCCGGCAATGGCTTTTCCGCTTTTCTGCTCGCGCAGGCTGAGAATGCCGTAATTTTCCGCAATCTGCAAATCCAGCGAATTGGCATACACAACCTGAGATTTTTTCACAGGGCCGGATTCCATCTGAATCATCAGATTGCCGGTGGCAAATTCCTGCGGAAGTTCCATTGTGAACTGGATTTCCTTTTCCGGCAGAGTGATGTCATCTGCGCGGTTGGGACGGATAAAGGTAAAGTATTCCGTATCCTGACGCACAAAAGGCGATCGGGAAAAGAGCAGTTCAATATCCATGGGATAATAACTGATGCGGCAGTCTTTTATATTGCGGTAACTGATATGAATCTTGCCTGCCTCCACTTTGAATTCAAACGCCTTTTCCGCATCTGCCAGCACAGACTGCACCTGATCCCGATCCTTTTCATCTGCAATTTCCGGATTTTTGCCCTGCAGTTCATTCAGTTGCGCAATGGCAGCAGCAAAGAATTTGCGCCAGCGGGGTACAGGATAATTGCTGTATTTTTCCACAATGCGCCGGGCTGATTCGGTATCTGCCTTGGAAAAATCCAGATACGCGTGCAGATAGTCATATTGCAGCCGGGTGCTGAGTTTTGCCGGATCTGCCTGTGCAAAGAAATCCATTGCCTCGGACATGCGATCCTGCAGCAGCAGATAATACATGATGCTCATCAGATCATCCGGTTCCAGTGCAGGCTGGTACATCAGCTTTTTCATGAACCGCTGATACTGTTCAAAGAAACGGTCATTGAGAATCTTGCGTTCTTTGCCCAGCCGGTGCGCACGGGCATTGACCAAAGGACGGTATTCCAGATGCTCATACCAGTCCCGATCCGCAGGTCTGATTTTCAGCAATGGAGAATCCAATGCAAACCCGCACTGATCCGCAAATGTGGAGCGGTTGAGATATTCTGCGGCAATTTCCGGCACATTGTGATAAATGCCGTATGACCACAGGGTATCATTCCACAAATGCAGAGATTGCAGCAGCGCAATGCTTTGCGTGAAGAATTTTTTGTCCCTCATGCGGAAGGCAATTTTCTCCAGACTGATGCGGTGGGGATTGTTTTTTCTGATAAAATCCAGCACATGCGCATTGTCTCCGTTCTGGGAAATATAGTCCCATGACTGGGTATCCAGACGGGTCAGTTCCTTTACCACATGAAAGGAAAAGGCATCTGCTGCGGTGATGAATTTTTCATTTTCCGCAATCTGCGCAGGATACAGGGGAAACTCACCGGGTTCCGGAAAATAGAAATAATATTCCAACTGCTTTGTGCTGAAAGGCTCCAGATCCAAAGAAATGCCCCGTGTGTAAAATCCCTTCTGCAATGGCATGGCTCCTTCGGGAATGCGCAGCAGAACACGGAGTTTCTGGCGTGCAGAACTCGGATTGCTCAATACCACCTGACATCCGTAAGGCGTGCGGAAGAGAAATTCCTCATGCACAAACTTGTCGGATTTTTCATTGTTTTCATACTGGTACCGATCATCAGGCCGGAAAAAATTCTGGCTGATCATCATTGGAACCGGGGGAACCTGTTCCTGAACCGGTTGAGCCTCTTTGATTTCCTTATGAAAAACAATCAAAGGACTCGCTGCCTGCAGGGAAACGGAAAGTTCCTTGATTTCCGTTTCATGTTTTCCCGAAGCAAACGGCAGATCCATAAAGGAAAGAACCAGCATCATTTCACTGAAATTTCTGGCTGCCCAGGGAAAATTGCCGGAAAGGAAAGGCTTGGACGGATCACTTTGCGCATAGTCATTCCAAAATGCGTTGACTGTAATCAAATCCGCATTCTGCTCCTCTTTGGACAGACCATGCCAGTTGTTTTCCGCCCATTCCTCGGTTTTGTCCAGCTTGCGGAAAAAAGGACGGGGAGCCTCGCGTTTTGCCATATCCTGTTTGCGCCGTGCCGCTCCTTTTTTCTCCATTGCCGCAGAACGGGGAGCAGGCGGGGCAGCCATCTTCATTTTCATTCCCTCTGCCGAGGGAGCAGGCGCAGGCATGGCCATTCCGGCAGCCATATCCTTACTCACGGCTTCCCGTTCATAAGAAAGGGATTCCTCAGCAGGCATGGGTTCTGCCAGCATGAATTCATCATCCATCTCCTCTGCCTCAGCCTGAAGAGAGCCAAGCATCTGCGCGAGTGTTCCGCTGTCATCCAGCGCGCTGCCTTTGACAGCAGTGTCAAACACCCGGTTGAAATTGTCTGTATCCGGAGGAATCAGATCAAACAGGTCTTTCACATAGCGTTTGACCGGATCAGGATTGTCCGCATCTCCGGGCAGACTGCGCAGGACCAGAATCTTTTCCGCAATATTGAGACGGGAAAAAGCCCTGGGTTCTGTGTATGCGCGAATATCCCCGTCTGTCAACCAAAGGTCTGCAAACGTCTTTTCCTTTTTGTTTGTCAGATACGGCAGAATCACAGCATCAAAAAAAGCCCGATCCTTGTGAAAAAGGAAGAAATTCAGTTCATGACATGCGTACTGGGCATATTTCTCCTCTTTCTCTTCTTTTGTCATTTTCGGCCAGTTCAGAATAAAACGGAATTCCCGCAGTTTGCTGTCATTGCTCAGCGTGAGCAGCAGATTGTACACTTTTTCCAGAGAATCATAGATTTCAAAGGAAGACGTGCTGATGTCCTGCAAACGGAAGGTCTGCTTGGGATCAAACAGGGAAATCTGTTTCTGCTCGGTCAGATGCTTGGCAGAATCAGGGCTTTTTGCCATGCGCAGATCCCTTGTCCGCATTTCCTTTTCCGGCAGAAAAACCTCCCGGAAAACCGTGTTGAGGCTGTCTGCTGCAACAAGGCAGATATGGGAATGATTTCCCAAATCCTCCTGTTTGATGATGACACGGCCTTTTTCATCAGCACGGAGATTGCACAGCACAGCAGAGGGCTGCGCGAGAAAATCCGGATTGTGAAAACTCTGCATTTCTGACAGCGCAGCACTGCTTCCGGGTGCAGTCGCGGCAAACGCATCAGTCATGGGTTTTTCACTGCGCAAAGCCTCACCTGCCTGTGCAGTGTCAACAGCGGTTCCGGTTTTGCGCACGCTGCGGGGATTGAGCAGCAGTTCAGGACGGGGCAGCATATTGCCGGGAAACTGCTGTGCATATTTGCGATCCAGAATATAACGGTATTCATCACCGATGCTGCGGCCAGCCTGATACTGGGAAACAGGACTGGACAGGGGTTTTTCCCAGGGTTCGGGAATGCCGGTGCGCACCAGCAGGGGAAAGGGATGAAAATCCGGCACAAAACGCAGCCCCAGCACATGCACGCGGGTTTCCTCATTTGCGCCTTCCAATGTCAGGGTGATCTGTTTTTCCCCGGTTTCCACTTTGCTGATTTGCAGATTTGCATTTTCCCCGGTTTCCAGAATTCGGTGCCGGGAAATAATGAAATCAGCCTCTGCAAATCCTTTGCTGATTTTCAGGCTGATATTCGCTCCGTTTTCCTTGAGAAACAGATCATAATTTCCCGGACCCAGTCCCGTGATTTCCAGAAATCCGTCTGTTATGCGAACAGCGTCTGTGCGATCAGCGGCAAATGTTTCTCCCCGTTTTTCCAGCAGAGAAACGATCTTCCGCATTTCCTCAGCAGAACTGCCCATGTATGGAATGCGAACCGTCTGTCCCTCTGCCTGATGGATATACGCAGGATACCGGCACCGATCCCCATACAACTGCCATGTGTGCGACAGGTCTGCTCCATTGTCAGCCTTTATCCATGCAATATCTTTCAAATCACCCAGATGAATGCGTCCTTTTGCATCACTTTGCAGAACCGTATGCACACTGTCACGGAAAAACCGGTGCCGGCATTCCATCTGCACAGGACTGTCCGGAACAGGTTCTCCGTTTTTTCCCAGAATTTCCAGAAAATATCCCTTGTCTGCGCGGCTGAGAAACAGATCCCGCACAAATGCAGTGCCATCAATTTCATTGAGCGTGTATGCAGCCGAAGTTTCAAGGGAATCTTTGCGATTCCGGCTGATGTTTTTGACATTTGCGCGGAGCGTGAATGCAATGGCAATGAGATTTTCCGGAACCTGAAATTCATAGACAGCTTCCTTTTCCTCAGAAAGCGTGATGCCGCTGATTTCTTTGGAAGAAGACACGCCTTCCATATCAACGGTTTCAATATGCAGACGCACATCCTCCAGAATTTCGGGACTGGCAGGATAACCGGAAACCGTGAGAAAAGGACGAATCAGAACTTTGGATTTCTGGCGTTTGATCAGGGATTCCCGATCCGCAAAAAAACCGGCAGACAGGTCCCATTCCTCTGCAACATGCTGAAATGCTGCCAAAGAACACTGATCCGTATCCCGCAGAATCAGGGTCTGCATGCCCGGATTGGTGGAAAAGGGAACTGTGATAACTCCGTCATCTTCGGCTTTGTATTCATGACCGGACAGCCAAATCGAAGCATGGGAACGGAATTCATTTTTCTCATCCAGCACCCGGAACTGATGCCCTGCGGCTGTGATTTGGGAAACAAAATGCAGTTTTCCCTTGCGGATGACCGCACCGGAACTTTTGCCTCCTCCGATGAATTCCAGCACAAACACACCGGCACGGTTCAAATCCGGAAAATCAAATTTTCTGCGTATCCGGCGCAGCGGCGCATCATCATAATTGTAAACCGTTTCCCATGTGGCTGTAAGGCCGTCCAGATTTACAGCAGAATCCACTTCTTCCAGATGTTTGCGGTAATAATTGAAGGTGTTGAGTTCAAACACCTTTACCATCAGGGTTTTCACATTTTTGATGTCCAGTTCCAAAGACACAGGTTCCTCAGCAGTGAAACAGGTCCGGTTGACAAGGGCAAAATCAATATCCACCCTTTCTTTCAGTTCCCTGTGCCGATCAGGATTCATCAGGGAATACCACTGCTCCATGTCACCAATGTCGTTGAGAATCTTGGCTGTGGCAAAAACCTCCTGCAGCCAGTCTTTGCGGATGTATTTCTCATAGGCTTTGGTATCCGGCGCAGTGACAAAGAAATGGGAAAGATAGTCACTTACCAGTTGCTCATCAGCAGATACCGGTGTCTGACCTGTGACCGGAGAATAATCCGCTCCCAAATCCGCAGCCCAGTCCCGCATTTCCTTTGATCTCAGATAATCAGGATTCATATAGGACGCGGGCCGGGGAAGCTGAATATAGGTGAGAAAAAGTTCGGGATCATAATTTCCCTGTTTCCGTTCCATATCCAGAATATGATAGAGAAGATGGGTTTTCAGGGAATTGTGAACCGGAGCCAGCGGACGCACAAATTCCCACATGCGCTGCAGCCATGCTTTTTTCTCCTCCGGATTATATTCCGCATCTGTGTCATCATCCGGTGCCAGCCGGGTGAGATACAAAGCAACAAACGCTGGATTATCCAGCAGTTCCGGCATGAGGGTGCTGCATTCTTCCAATTGGGATTTCAGCAGATGCGAGTGAATGGTGTGGGAGCCGAATCCGCCGCTGTATTCATGGCGCAGATCGTCAATTACCAGTTTCGCAAGTCCGGGAATGTCCGGTCTTTGCAAACGCTGGAGAAAATTCCTGCGCTGGTCAGGATTGAGTATGGCCGGATCAATAACATCCAAACCGCTGTCCTCAAATCCCTGCATATTCTGATACCGGGAAAGAGCCAGTTCTGAAAGACGCTGTGTGCTGATAAGACTGGGATCAAGGGAAGTCGGAGACTTGCTCTCTGCACGGGTCTGCTCTTTCTGATGATCAAACTGTAGGCCCAGTGTGCTGCGGATATGTTCGAGAGTTTTTTCCGGATGCCGGGAATATTCCAGCAAAGCCTGCCGGTTGAGGATTTCTGCCACTTGGGGACTGTAACCGTCCCGTTTGATCCACAGTTCCAGCAGACGCCGCACTTCGGCATAATCTCCGGTATGCTGCGCGTGCAGGCAGTGGAAAAAATAATACTCGGTCGTGCCGGGGATCAGTTGTTTGAGAACTGCCGCGCGGTCTTTTGCCAGCGCAAAATCCTCAATAAAACCGATCTCGCCTGCGTGAATCCGGGGTGTGAAAAAAAACACCCAGACAAGAAGCACAAGCAGTAAAGTGATTTTCATAAACCCTCCTTTTGGGAATAATGGTTTTTGGAGCAGTGGTTTGCAATTTCAGCCACGAATTTTCACGAATTTTCACGAATTTTCATCATTTGTGCTGATTCGTGCAGAGTCGGTTTGTGCAGAAAACCGCTCCGCTTCATTTTTGCACTCATCCGTCATCCGGTTTGCAATTCACTTCCTTTCCAGCCATTTCTTATCCTCTGTCCATGCTATCCCCTGCTTTTCAAGATAGTCAAGGGTATTTCTGAAAAAACCTCCGGATGAAAATACAATCAGGATTTTTCTGCCGATATTCTCCATTTTCATCAGTTCCTCTGTTTTTTTGACAAATTCCTCAGCCTCTTTCAGGCTGAACTTTTCCTTCCGGTTTTTCACTTCCCAGATCAGCGTATACGCATTTTCCTTTGCCCTTGCCAGTATATCAATCTGAAATTCCGGCTCATGCAGAGGAGGGGAATGATATGACCAGATGGTTTCATATTCGGTGAAGGCAAAATCCTCCGGCAGATTGTGCAGGGAAGCAGTGAACTGATCACTGTTTTTCCATGCCTCATGCCGGAGACAGTGGATAATCAGAAATTCGGCAAATGCACCCTTGTAACGTCCGTATTCCTCCCGAAGCTGTCTGATGTTTTTCAGCAGTTTTTCCGACAGGGCTTTGTATTCCTTTGGTATGTCTTTGGGATCAAACTTTTCGATTTCATCCGCGTATACACCCCGGAACACCTTGTCAAAGATATTGTCCGGAACTCCCCGGTAATAGAAATTGCTGCTTCCCTGTTCGATAATATCAGCCAGTATCAGTATCTTCAGTTTTTTCTCAAGTTCCGGATCTGTCATGTCAAGACTCAGTTTTTCCCTGAGTTCCTGCCGGGTAACTTCCCTTTCACGGTGTTTGGAAAGATACAGCACAATTTTTTTTGCGTGGATGTCATTGACTTCTTTCAGGGCATAGGACACATATTCCATCCATGTGCCTTTGATTCCCCCTTCCCGGTGAAGGGTTTCAAATTCCAGTGTATCCAGAATCCCTTTGCGCGCGGTGAAATCCTTTCCCTGAAATTTGGAACGGAACAGGGAACCGATATAAAAAGGGTTTCCCTCTGCAAGTTCCGCCATAAGCGGAACAAGCTCCTCGGCAATCGGAACATTCTCTATATGAGAATATTTCAGAATCATTTCCACTGCTTCCTCATCAGGAAGTTTTTCCAGATAATGAAAGCGGAACCGGCCCGGAAGCAGACGGAGCAGATCCCTTACCAGCCAGCCCACCCAGCTTCCGGCCACCAGCATGGGAGCGTTTTTGTATTCGGCAGTGCCAAGATAACTTCCTGCAAGGTTTTCAATCCGGTCTTTGCAGGCTTTGTCCCTGAAAATGAAACGGTTGATAAACTGGAATTCGTCAATGATATACAATGCTCTCTCATCCCTGTGTTCGGCTGCCATGCGGGGAAAGTTGCGTGCGATCTCCCACAGGCTGTCAGGGTTTTGCTGCCTGTCCGCGAGTTCGGCATCTTCCACCAGATGGGAAAGATAATCCAGTTTTTCCTGTTCCAGGGCTTTCAGGGCACGCGAATAATTGGCCGGTGCATAATGAAAATATTCCTGTTTTCTCGTCTTGAATGCAATATACTGAAAAACAAAGGTCAG
>CAZDIU010000058.1:0-20929 GCA_964505535.1 uncultured Desulfobacterales bacterium
AGCCGTGTCGGATTTGTCTGATCTGACTGCCGGTTCTTTTCAGGAAGTTCTGGATGATCCCGCGAATATTGAAAAAGCGAGACGGGTGATCTTCTGCACCGGAAAAATTTTTTACCAGATTCTGGAGCGCAGGGATACACTCAAGGCATATGACATGGCCATTGTCCGGGTGGAGCAGTTGTATCCCTTTCCGCAGAAACGGCTGGAGGAAATTGTGGAGAAATATGCCAAAGCCGAGCAGTGGTTCTGGGTGCAGGAAGGGCCGGAAAACATGGAGGCATGGCGGTTTATGGAGCCGAAACTGCGAAAGATCATTGGCAAAGATCTGAAGTATATCGGCAGAAAAGAATCGGCCAGCCCTGCCACAGGTTTTGCCAATCTGTACAAACAGGAACAGGCAGCCATTCCGGATCAGGCCATTGGACAGCTTTCAGGGGTCCAGACAGGTTAATGCTGCCCTGTGAAGCACCGGATGCCCTGCAATTCAGATCCAATCCGCATTCATACCTTCTTCAGGCCGATCATAAGCACGGAAATCGCTGATGGCGTCATTCCGTCAATCCGCGAAGCCTGTCCCAGTGAAGCAGGCCGGATTTCCGAGAGTTTCTGGCAGAGTTCATTGGACAGGCCATGTACGGTTTTATAATCAAAACCTTCGGGAATTTTGACATGTTCCAGATTCCGGAACCGCTCAATCTCCCGCTGCTGGCGCTGAATGTATCCCTCGTATTTGATTTCAATCTCAGCCTGCCGGGTCACTTTGGGGGAAAGCGGTTCCGGCGCAGGGGCCAGTTCTGAAACCATGCCATAATCCATTTCCGCGCGCTTGAGCAGTTGATCCATGTGCATCCCGTTGTCAATGGGTTTGCTTCCCCGCTTTTCCAGATAGTCATTAACAGCCGGAACCGGTTTGATCACGGTTTTTTTGATGCGCATGATTTCCTTTTCAATCTGATTTCTGCGATCTTCCAGTTCCCTGATGGTATCCGCAGAAACCAGTCCCAACTCATGGCCGATGTTCATCAGGCGCAAATCCGCATTGTCTTCGCGCAGCATGAGCCGGTATTCCGCCCGCGATGTGAACATGCGGTAGGGTTCACGGGTTCCTTTGGTGACCAGATCATCAATCATCACAGACATATATGCCTGTGAGCGATCCAGAATGAAAGGCAGTCTTTTCTGCACCTGACACGCGGCATTGATGCCTGCCCACATGCCCTGCGCTGCAGCCTCTTCATACCCGGAGGTTCCGTTGATCTGCCCGGCCATGAACAGCCCGGCAATCCGTTTGCTTTCCAGTGTGGGCTTCAACTGCACGGGATTGACATAATCATATTCAATGGCATACGCGGGCCGCATGACTTCGGCCTGCTCCAGTCCCTTTACTGAATGCACAAACTGAATCTGCACCTCAATGGGCAGACTGTTGCCCAGCCCGCTTGCATAAATTTCTTTGGTGTCAATGCCTTCCGGCTCCAGAATCACATGATGCCGGGTGCGCTCAGGAAATTTCACCACCTTGTCTTCATACGAGGGACAGTAGCGCGCAGACACGCCTTTGATGATTCCCCCGTACAACGCGGAGTATTGCAGATTGTCCCGGACAATCTGCTGGCTTCTTTCATTGGTATGTCCCATATAGGTGGGAACCTGGGGCATGGTGATTTCCGTGGTAAAACCGGAAAAGGGCGTAATCGGTTCCTGCATGGGTTCCTGCATCTCAAACTGGCTGAAATCAATGGTGTCTCTGTGCAGCCGCGGCGGGGTTCCGGTTTTCATCCTGCCCAGAGAAAATCCCAGTTCCCGCAGATGCTCCGGCAGACCGTAAGAGGCAAATTCTCCCGCGCGTCCGGCTTTGATGGACCGGAAACCGATATGCACCAGTCCGCTCAGAAACGTGCCGGTGGCCAGAATCACGGTTTTGGCTTTGTATCCGAAACCCGTGTGATCTTCTGTTCCTGCAACCCTGCCGTCTTCAATAATCAGACGCTCCACAATGGCCTGTTTCAGATCCAGTCCGGGCTGGGATTCAATCACGGATTTCATGGCCATATGATAGCGTTTTTTGTCATTCTGGGTTCGGGAAGACTGGACAGCCGGGCCTTTCTTGGTGTTCAGCACCTTGTAGTTGATCGCGGTTTTGTCCGTGACTTTTGCCATTTCCCCGCCCAGGGCATCAATTTCCTTTACCAACTGCCCTTTTGCCATGCCGCCGATGGAAGGACTGCAGGGCATGGCCGCGAGTTTGTCCAGATCAATGGCCACCAGCAGCACCGAGCATCCCATGCGCGCGGGAGCCAGAGCTGCCTCACATCCGGCATGTCCCGCGCCCACCACAATCACATCATATTCTTTCTGATAATATCCTGTAAACAATCCGAATCTCCATATGTTGCGAAAAAAGGCATTATCCTTTTTTCTCTTTCATCAGACAGCATTTTTTGTACTTTTTGCCGCTGCCGCAGGGACAGGGATCATTGCGTCCGATTTTCTTTTCCCTGCGCACCGGCTGCACAGGTTCATACTCTTCCCTGTATGAAAAACCTCCCGGAGGAGAAATTCTGGGTTTGTCACTGCCGATTTCATCCAGAAGGCTGTTGTAATATTCACAGTACGCGTCCAGCAGATCTTCCCTGGTCTGGCTGCCTGATCCTTTGTAATATTTGGATTTTTCCAGATAGGGAAGCCCCTTTTCCAGCCATTCCAGAGCAGCATGCGCATCCTGTTTTTTCTCCGCTATCTGGGCAAGGGAATAATAGGACTGAATATACTGGGGATTGGCTTCTGCTGCCCGCTGATACAGAACTGCTGCTTTGGCAAACAAATCCATAAAATAGTAAATATTGGCAAGTCCGATGCATTTTTCCGCATCTTTGGGATTCTTTTCTATTGCCTTCTGATATTTCTCAATTGCCTCATCGATTTCCATGACTTTTCCCATAGCCATGGTTTTGCCATACTGAAGCGGACTTTTTTCATATGCCTCATCCAACTCCTCTTTGCTTCCTGTTTCCCGGGCAAGCATCATGCGCATGGTTTCCGCTGTCACAGCCATCATGCCTTTGTCTGTAAATTCAAAGTCAGCCAGCGTCTGGCAGTTGATACATTCCAGATCCTGTGCAATATGGGCTTTTCCCTTTCCTCCCACAAAAACCCGGTACAGTCTGTAAGTGCTGCAGTCCCCGCAGTTTTTGCATTCCAGTTCCGCGTCAAGATAGGGACGGGCCGTGTCCGCAATTCTTCCGGACATAATGGCAGAGGACATTTCCGCCTGCTCTTTTCTGCGCTGGTAATACTGTTTCAGCAACTCCTCTGTTTCCGGAATTTTTCCTTTGGTGAGCAGTGTGATGGTCAGCCATGCATCATCAATAAGACGCTGGTTTTTATTGATTTTTCTGCTGATTTTCTCCAGACAGTTTTCATTGCACAGGGATTCGCACGCATGCAGAATGAATTCCGGTTCAATCCTCATGAGACTGTCGAAATGCCTGTCTGTGAACGCGACAGCTTCGGGGCCTCCGATTTTGCGAACAGTTTCCACCGCGGAAATTTTTGTCATATCCTCTGT
Source organism: uncultured Desulfobacterales bacterium (assembly GCA_964505535.1). Classification (GTDB taxonomy): domain Bacteria; phylum Desulfobacterota; class Desulfobacteria; order Desulfobacterales; family Desulfococcaceae; genus JAABRU01. The sequence goes on from CAZDIU010000058.1 coordinate 3,569, forward strand.
CTGATCCAGATAATCCGAAAGAAAAACAACCGCTTTTTTTCCATAGTTCAGCAAAGCCCTTTCTGCTGCTTCGCTGACAAAATCCAAATCGGTTTCCAGAATGCGGCACAGGGGACCGAGAAATTCCTCATACCCCAGTTGCGCCATGATATTGACAATATTTATGGCACTGCTCTGATAATCAAGAGACTTTTCCAGTGCCTTTGTGAGACAGCGGATGGTTTCTGTGCGGTCACTTTGCCGGAAAAAAGAGACAAAACCTTCCATATCCGGCAGAAATTCCAGATCATCACAAAGCATGCCCGTGACCTGCTGCACAGAAAGGCCGGTCAGATCCGGTTTTTCCGCACGGAAAAAAGTTGTAATCCCGGTCAGAATCATGGCATACACATAAGGCTTCTGCTTTTTTTCATGCAGATTTTTCATGAAATTCTGATCCGCGAGCAGATTTCCAAACAGGGTTCTGATTTTTTCATTCCGGATCTTTCCCCTGTGGGTTTCAAAAAAGGAATCTGCATGTCTGAACGAGCGGTTCCCGGTCTTTGCAATGACTTTTTCCAGATCATCCGGCAGAGGTTCTCTGTAATATCTTTTTGAATACAGAGGACTTTTGTCATCCTGCATCCGGCCCCGAATCATCTCGTATTCATCTGCATTCAGCCCCAGAGCGAGGATCATCCGATATATCCGAATATAATATTCCTCATCATGGGAAAACAGGCAGTGCCGGAACAGGGCTTCGGTTTCCGGGTGGTCATACTGCATGGCCAGTTTCAGCACGTCTGTTCCGTAAGGTTCCTCAATGCCTTTGTCTCCATAGGTTTCACGGTAGGCATCAATGATGGTGAAAGCCAGAGATTTCTGCTTTTCTTCCGGCAGCAGTGTGAAATTTTCCTTCAGGCTTTCCCATATGCGGTGGGCATCAAAGAGTCTTTCCCTGTCTTTGCAGAGATCCTCCAGCAGCCTGGCCGCAGTTTCCGGTGCAGTCCGCAGCAGAACAGGCAAAGCCCATCCTGCTGTGGTATTGTCCCAGTCCTCCAGCCATTTCAATGTCATCAGATCGGTGTGCGCAGCAAAACGCTGCGGAGAAACCGTCTGAAACAGTTGGGAAAGGGAAAGTATGTCTCCCCGGCGGATCAGATGCTCCAGAGTATCCTCATTCAGAAAGCGTTCTTCCAGCCTGCGCGCCTCTTCCGGATCAGTCTCTTTTTTGTCCTTGATGCGCTCCAGCACCCATTCCGCAAGAAGGGGTTCCTTCATGTCAATGTTTTTTTCGATTTTTGTCCAGTCCATTGCCTGTTTTCCTTCCTTTCGCTGTATGATGATTGTTTTTCCAATCTGATCCAGGAAATACCATTTCAGGGCCACAGCTTTTACAGCCGGTTCAGCGGATTGGTACACCTTACCCTGTTCGGCAGGGGAATGTCATGCTGCCGCAGCCTCAAATGCAACTCCCAGGTTTTCAGGCTTTGCAACTGAATAATTCAGTTTCTCAAATCCTGTCACCTTTCCGGATTTGTCCTTTATCAGAATCACCTCATCCCCTGTTTCCTCACACACATATTCATCCTTTGGATTGCCAAACCAGACCGTGAGTGAATTCCCGGTTTTATCGTAAAACACCTTTATCTGCTCCATATCCGCTCTCCCTCTTTGATTTTGTCAGCAGGATATGCTGTAATCAGAAACCCCTCACCGTTTTTCTCATAGAAACGATTCATAAGAAACCGTTCCTCAAATCAAAACCCCAAAGCCTGAGAAACCAGCACCACGGAAATATCCGTCATCATGGGTTTCCGGTGCAGAATGGTCGTAATCCGGCAGATGCGCTGGGGGGAATTGCAGTCCGTGCAGATCCCGGTTTCCGCGCAGGGGGTTTCCATGTTCAGGCTTTTGGCGCGCATGGGCGCAGCCACTTCCTGCACTCTTTTCAGCGCAGACGGCAGATCGTGCCGCACTTTGTTCATCCCAGCCACAATCACCACCTTTGGACAGCCGAAGGTCATGGCATTGTTCCGGTTGCCCACGCCATCCACATTGACAATCTCACCGCCTGCGGAAATGGCATTGGCACTGCAGAAGAAACAGTCACACCGCCCCTGCATCAGGCGCACATCCAAATCTGTGCTTCCTTGTGGCCGGTTCCAGTGATCCCATACGGTTTTTCCCTGTTTTTTCAGTTCCTCCGGCAGTCCCAAAATCCGTGTGGTGGAAGAACCTCCGAAACCGAAACTTTTATAAACCTTCACCATTTCCAGAATCAGACTGCGGGCCGTTTCTGCATCCGGAACCAGATGCGCGTCAAATCCGTGTTTTTTCAGATTCGCCACACATTTCATTCCCAGTTTTTCCCATAACCATGACTGATAACCGCTGTCATTCACGGTTGTGTAAGCTGCGGTCATAAATATTTTCCTCCGGAAGTGTTTGATTTGCACTATTCGCACATGTTTCTTTACCTGTTTGACTTACATCTGATGTTACGCCATCCTTCAGAAATCCGGCAGAGTGCTGTGCTCTCCGTCATTCCTGCGAAAGCAGGAATCCGATTTTTTTCAGTATTCATGGATACTGATTTTCGTCAGTATGACGGCATAACATCAGTTACATGTATCTCCAGGGACGGATTTGTAAAAAAACCGGATTTTTAGGAAAAAAACGGTTTTTAAAATACACGAAAACTTTGATCGGATATTTGTTTGCAGGCAGCCTAACCTTCCAGCTATACTGATCCAATTTTGGTTTTCTTTGGCACGAAAATTGCAGAACTGAGAAAACATCCCTTTCCGAACCTGTTTCCGCAGATTTTCCGGATCAGAACAGTCATTTTTCCGCAGTCCTGTCTGAAGGCAAAAAGTATGCCGGAGAAAACCAAAATTGGATCAGTATATTTGATTCCTTTGCAGATGATTTCAAACAGGGGTTCTAAGTTCTCCTCATCCGCAGAGGAAAAGGCCACCCGGAGGTCATGCCTGCCGGTTGCAATCAGGCCGGTCTGATATTTGTCCAGCAGGTGAACCCGCAGCGGCCCGGCTTCCACGGTTTTCAGCTGCAGGCACATGAAATATCCGGAGTTGAAGGAGTACATTTTCCACGCATCCGCATATTTCGGACTGGACACCACAGCTTTCACGCGGTTGGCACGGCCTTTGAGGATTTTCACCTTTTCGGCCCGTTCCCTGTGAAAATCCGGATACTGCAGTGCCTTGAGGACAATGCCCTGGCTCACATGGCTGGCGTTGGACACGGTTCTCCGGATGTTGCCTGGGGTCTTTTTCTCCAATGCCTCATAAAAAGGTCCGTGCTCACCGGCCATAATCCCGGACCGGGAACCGCAGATGATTTTATGCTGCAGCCTGATGAAAATTCCTGCAGATTCAGGCCGTGTGCAATTCTGTCTGATTCAATATAGTTCGGAACGATTCCAAATCCTGACATTTCACAGACTGCATCAGAAGGGATTTCAGCATATACTGATCCAATTTTGGTTTACTTTGGCACGAAAATTGCCTGACTGCTGAAACATCCTTTCCGAACCTGTTTCCGCAGATTTTCCGGATCAGAACAGTCATTTTTCCGCAGTCCGGTCTGAAAGCAAAAAGTATGCCGGAGAAAACCAAAATTGGATCAGTATATCAATGTCATCAATCTGTTTTACCGTTTTGGAAATGTCCCGCGGCGTTTTTCCAAAGCGTTCCCGGATCAGTTCAATGAGTATGCTCCGGCTGGCTTCGACTTTCCCTTTTTCCTTTCCGATACGTTCAGCACTGGTTATATACGGCATTTTCTTTTCCTCCTCAATGGCTGTCAGTTCATCAGTGAGTTTCTTCTCCAATGTTTCCGGCAGAACCATGAGCCAGTCAATAAAGCGGTACAGTTCCAGAACATCCTCCCGTGTGTATCCGCTATGATACAGCATCCGGATCAGATGAAACTTCCATTTTTTTCTTTCCTCCTCTTTCCCCCTGCCGAATTCCTGCGCCTTGAGATGCGCCATGACCACAACGGCAAAAGGATTGGGATTCTTCTCCAGATTTTCCCATTTCTTCCGCCAGTCCGCCAGTTTTATCACGGGAAACTGAAATCTGATGCTGCATCCGTAATGCTCTGAGACATATTCCGCAGGTCTGAAATCCGGTGCGGTGTCGGTCAGAACCGCCAGACTGACAACCGGCTGTTGGTAACGGTCAAACAGGCGGTAATTGTAAATGTACATCCTTGTCCCAAAACCGTCATCTCCGTAACCCTGAATTTCGATGTGAATCAGAATCAGGGCAGGTTTTCCGTTCCTGAGAGGCACCCTGACAAGTTTGTCAACCCGCCGTGTGCCTGCTTTGGCGTCCCTGACGATTTTTTCAAGTTCCTTGTCCAGAAACGCATACCCGCGTTTCCAGTCAATATCATTATGAATCTCAGGAAAAAACAGTTCCATGAACGGACGGAAACATTTCTCCAAAGCCTCTTTCCACGGGCTGTCCTGCTTCATGCAGATTATCCTCCATAGACGCAAAGTCTCACAAAGGTTCAGCCCTTTGCAATGCGTGACTGTTTTCAGATTTCATATAAGGCAGGAAATTTTTCGCTGTAAAGACTTCCGAAGCCTTTGAAACTTCGGAAGTCTGATTTGAAAAAATGTGTGAACAGCGGAAGCTATTTTTCCAGATCCTTGATTCCCCTGTAGATGATTTCAAACAGGGGTTCTATGTTTTCCTCATCCACAGAGGAAAAGGCCACCCGGAGATCATATCTGCCGGTTGAAATGAGGCCGGCCTGGTATTTGTTCAGCAGATGAACCCGGAGGGCTTCGGCTTCCACGGTTTTCAGCTGCAGGCACATGAAATATCCGGAGTTGAAGGGGTACATTTTCCATGCATCCGCATATTTCGGACTGGACACCACAGTTTTCACGCGGTTGGCACGGCCTTTGAGTATGGCAACCTTTTCCGCCCGTTCTTTCTGAAAATCCGGATCCTGCAGTGCCTTGAGGACAATGCGCTGGCTTACATGGCTGGCGTTGGACACGGTTCCCCGGATGTTGCCTGCGGTCTTTTTCTCCAATGCCTCATAAAAAGGCCCGTGCTCACCGCCCACAATCTTGGTTCCGTAAGTGATGAACCCCACGCGAAGCCCCCATACAAACATCTCTTTGGTCGCACCGTCCAGTTTCACAGCCAGAAGCCGCGGATGGCAGTCACACAGACGGGCGAACAGGGATTCTTTGATGGGCGAATCTTCATAGCGCAGCCCGAAATACGCGTCATCCGTGACCGCAATGATATTGGTGTCCTTTTCCGCCACACCCACCAGCACTTCCACAATGCGGTCAGCCTCTTTCTCTGTGATGGTGTATCCGGTCGGATTGTTGGGGAAATTCAGGAAAACCAACACTTTGTAATTGTTGTCCGCCTCCAGCCGCACCCGTTTGGCAAACGCGTCCACATTGAAACCGCCCTGGTCAGTGAACATGGGATAGTTGCAGATTTCCGCATCCCCTCTGACAGACATGACCAGAACATTGTTGCCCCACATCTTGTCAGGGAAAATCACGACATCATCCGGATCCAGAAACATATCTGCAAACACACTGATGCCATGCGTAATGCCTGTGGTGACAACCGGCAGGCTGATGTTTTTGCCTTTCAGAGAGGGATTCTTTTCATACAGGGACTCCTTCCATGCCTTGCGCAGATCCGGAATGCCAAACGAAGGCGCGTAGGTCAAAGCCTCGCTGGGACGGATTCTCTCCCGATCCAGAAAGGACATGACGGAACTCAGGTGCATGGTGTGAAGATTTTCTGTGGCAATGCCGATGGTGGCATTGAATTTGGGATCAGCCTTTTGTTTTGCCTCCGCACTCTGGCTGAGAATGCCTTTGGGAAAAAACAGCCTTCTGCCTGTTTTGGAAAACATTTCCATCAGGTGGGGATTGGCATTCTTGATAATGGCGTTCAGTTCCTGTGCAATGGGGTTGAGACTCATAAAAAATTTCCTTCCATATATTTTTCAGTTGTCAGGTGTTCAGTGTCCGGTGTTCGGTGTCAGGTGTTCGGTGTTCAGTGTTCAGTGTTCAGTGTTCGGTGTCAGGTGTTCAGTGTCAGGTGTTCAGTGTTCGGTGTCAGGTGTCAGGTGTCAGTTATCAGGTTACAATAGTCAATAACTGTTCACTGACAACTGTTCGCTGGTAACTGTTTACTGACAACTGTTCACTGTTTGATCACGCATCCGCCTTCAAAGCCGTCTGCGCAGAAGCAGGTGGTCAGAGAACCGCTTTTCCCCCCGTATTCTGCCACAATTCTGAGCGTATGCTGTCCTTTGCGCTTGGGGGAACAGTATTGGAACAGATAATGGCTGTTCACATCTGCCCGGATGGCTGTGGCGATTTCCTCAAATTTCACATACAGATTTTCAATGTCATCGGCCCATACAAATCCCTCTTTTCCCAGCGATTTGAGCACTTCCCTGTCAATTTCGCTGCCCAGTCCGATGGCATAGACAGAAATGGTTTCATCGGTACTGTTGACAGCCTTGACAGCCTCCTCTTTGGTGTTTCTTCCGGCCTGGTCCTTTCCATCTGTGAATATGACCAGAGACCCGACTGAAACCGTGCCGGAAGACCTTTTGACAGCGTTTTTCACCAGTTCCACACCCTTGATAACCGCTCCGTAAAGATTGGTGGAAATGTCCGAACTGATGCTTCCGGTAATGCTGTCTATCCCCTTGATGAGCACTGCGGGATCATCGGTGGAAGAAACCAGGGGGTGAAGATTGGCAGCACCGTCAAACCATTGGATTTCCAGTTTCATTTCACCGGAACTGCTGGAACCCTTTTCCGGCATCACCGCGGTGACAAAGGCTTTGGCTGCTGTTTTCAGACTGCCCAGACTTTCACTTGCCAGTATGCTGCCGCTGAGGTCCAGCAGCAGCACGCCGTTATGGACAAAGGTTCCGGGTTTGGGAACAATGGCCTGTCTGCTTTCATAGAGCGATATGAGTTCCCCGTTTTCATAAATCCGGAAATCAGCAGCCGTCAGACCGGTAAGAGGCTGTCCCTCATTGCTTTCCATCTTGAACAGTACGGATACATTGGCCGGTTTTTGAACCGTCTGCTTTTCATAGATGAAAACCAGCCCCTTGTTTTCAGCCACCGGATCAGATTTGCATCCGCAGGAGGGCTGGGAACTCCCTCCATCATCGTCATCATCGCCGCAGGCAGTCAGACTCAGACAAAATGCAATCATCACCATCCACATTACAAACAGTTTGTTTTTTTTCATTGCCCAGGACTCTCTTTTCGTTTTTATGGTTAAAAAAATCGTCATGCTCATGACCGGTATGCAGGTTTTCGGAAAAAGATGCTCTCATGCAGCCCCCGGGGAAAACCCGCGCTGCATTTCCCCTTTTCCGGAAATCTGTTTTTTTCCCTACTATGAAAAAGGAATTAAATCAATCTTTCCCTTCAGGATTGCATATATTTTGCCCAAAATTCATCAACCCTCAGTCCATGCGGATTTCCCGGTCTTTGTCTGCCGCAGGATCAAGATTCCGGAGCCAGACCGAGGCACGGGCATGCCGGTTTTCCACAAAGGGCCGGATTTGGAACAGCCGGATTTTTCCCTCTTTGAATCCCAGTTCCACATCCCAGGGGCCGGTGCTTTCCATACCCGGTCTTCCGGCCATGACCATTTTGACCTGCCGGGCAAAATCCCGCAACTGCCTCCGTTCTTCCGGACTCAGAAGCGGCAGATGGAAACTGCGGTATCCTTTGTATGATCCGCCTTTTTCCGGCAGAACATAATAACCGGCTTCTCTGGATGGTGAAAGAAACTGATCGCTTCCGTCTGATTTCAGAAGCCAGGTCTCCGCTGCCTGTCCCTCGACAGCGCCCCCGGGGCCGGCACTGAAGGCCAGCGTGATGCCCTGCGCATCAGAACCGGAAACATCTGTGGTAATCATGACCCCGGATTTTTCCACTGTCACAGTGGGCATGATCAGAATGGAAGGATAGACATTTTCCGGGTTTCGCATGTATTTCTGACGCCACAGAAAGCCGCGCTCCGTAAAAGGGGAAGCCCAGACATCCCGTATGCCCTGCCAGATGGCTCCGGCATCCCTGACATTGAAAACCGTAAGGTTCAGCCCCGCTCCTGTAAATTCCTTCAAATCTTCCATATTGGTGTCACTGCGGATGAATACGGGAATATTTCCCATTTTTACGCCAAATTCCCTTTCAAACGCGGCGGTCAGATGCTGGCGGAACGCGGGCAGAAAGCTGATGCCGCGCAAAGAAGCCCTGAATTTCTCCAAATCTTTCAGCACATCGGTTTCAATTTCCTTTTCCGTTCTGCCTCTCTGCCGCTCCGCCTCAGCCCGATCAAACACCTGACTGAGGAAATCCCAGTGGGTTCCGAGAGTTCCGGGCATGAACAGATCCATGTGCTGCCGGAAAACACCGAAAGGAATCACCAGGCCTTCCACCACATTGTCCGGAAACAGATATTTGAGTTCCCCCAGATTGGCAGCCTTTGGCCCGCAGATTTTTCCGGAATCCGCGGCACGAACCTGTTTCAGACCGGGCAGATTCACCATGCCAATGTTGATTTTGTCCGTGGGAACAGAAATGCGTTCCTCCTTCCGCGTGCTTTTATCCGTAAGTTTCCGTTCCTCTTCATTCATGTCAGATTCGGGTTTCATGATCACGGTTCCGTTGGGAGAAACGGCATAAAACACGGTCTGTCCGGAATAGGGACGCAAGGCATTCACTTCATCCGGAGCAATAACCGCATTGGGAATGCCCAGATTCCGGGCAAGAAGCTGAACATGGGAAACCAGATTTCCCTCAGTGACCGAAGCGATGCCGGCCACAGGCCGTATATCGGACGGAATACGGGGCAGCACATAGATTTTTTCTCCGGAAAAGGAAATCTCCTGTGCAGGCTCCCCGGCCACAACCAGTTCTCCTTTTGCAAAACCCGGATTCAGGCCCCGCATACCCGGAAACGGTTTTCCCATGACCCGGTTCGCGGTTTGGCTCTGATCTTTTACAAGAGCGGCCAGATGACCGGCAGTATCCCCCAGGGGAAGAAGCACAGTGGATCGGACACGGTCATCCATGAATCCTGCGGTCAGTGGCTCAAACCCGGAAAAGCTTTTGACACCAGAAGCATATACAGCATGGATCATGCCGGTTCCCCATTCTGTCACCCTGCGCGCATATGCGGTTTTTTCTGTCAGACTTCCCAAAGACAGGCGGTCAGCATTTTCCGGCACAGCCAGCATGGGCCTGACCGTGTCCCATTCCCAAAGTTCCAGCAGCCCGCATCCGGCAGCAGCTTCGGCCAGAATATAAGTCTTTTCCATCAGTTCCCGTGTTGTGGCAGGCTGCCACGCATTCATCTGGCGGAAAAGAATCTTCTCCAGATCAGCCGACAGATCCGCATAGGACAGACGTCCCCTGCCGGACTGGCGCAGCAGCATGCGGATGCGGATTTCCACCAGCATGCGGGAAATTCTTCTGCACTGATCTTTGAGCACCCCCGGATCAGACATTTTTTCCGGAGCATTTCCGTAAAGACCAATGAATTCCTCCAAATGGGTTCGGACAGGTGACTCGGTTGAAAATCTTTTCACATAGGATCCAAGCGAGCGCAAATCCGGCGGTGCGAAAGCCTTTTCCAAATCCTGTATCAGTTTTCTGATTTTCTCCTCCGTGCGGGAAGACACTTTATCCCGGTGTTCCGCGTGAAAATTCCGGACACTTTCCATATCTGATGCTTCCGGACGTCCATGAAGTTTCACCCGCAGATTTTCAAAGGCCCGGTAAGATTCGGCAATGATTTTGGAATCCGCGCGGATGGCTTTCCACAGGTTTTCAGACGCTCCGTGGGGAATCTCCTTCACAGCCTCCCGGAGAAGAAAAAACTGTGCCTCCACCCAGCTCATGTCCGCAAGCAGCCATTCCAGAAATTTCCGTCCCCATTCCTCCTCATCCTCCATCTGTATCGCGCCCCGGTAATACCGGGCTTTGCGGAATATCCAGCCGTCATCAGCGGACTGAAGGAATTTTTCGACAATGAACTGCTGCAAACGGGCATTCTGATTCCGGGTGTCCCAGAAATCCGCAAATTCTGCACCGGCCAGAACCTGCCCCAGCCAAATGCCTTTCTCCTTCGCCAGTTTTTTTACCCATGCTTTGTGAAGGCCGTGCTGTATGCCGTCGTCCCCCGCACAGGGCTGCCGCGCGGGAAGAATGCTTCCGTCTTTGCAGAACCAGCGAATGCCCTCAAAAGGTCCGCGATCATCCTCTTTGAAAAGCAGGATCATGTTTCTGATTTCCTCTGCATCCTGTGCACATGCCGCGTTTGGGGACAGCACAAGCATAAGGATAACAGCAAAAAACAAGCAGATTCCGGCCTCAGACACTGTCTTCCTGTTCATGCGCTCCTTCCTTTCTCCGGACTCGTGGACTGAAAGTTTGGGAATCCGGAATTTTTTTATATTTCAAAACGGAAAGAAACAAAAAATTCTCTGTTCCCTCTGTCAAAAACGCTGTGTCCTCTGTGGAAAAAAATTTCCGCACAGACTGCTTATCCGCAGCAAAGTGAAAACTGAACCTGACAAAGGGTTATGATATTAATTGACAACCGCATAGAATTCAACGATAAAGTCAGCATTCCTTGACACTTCTGTGAAACATGCTGATATTTTCGTAAAAATGAACAAAGGAGAATTCAAATCTTATGCTGGTGAAACTCTTTCTGGCCTTTACCCTGATTCCGGCTGCCGAGATATTTCTGTTTATTGAAATCGGCAAAACCATCGGAACTCTTAATACCTTTCTGCTGGTCATCCTGTCCGGTTTTGCAGGCGCGTGGCTGGCCCGGATGCAGGGAATGCAAACGCTTCTTCGGGTAAGGGCCAGTCTGGATCAGGGAATCATGCCTGCCGAGGAACTGGTGGATGCTGTGATTATCTTTGCTGCGGGTGTCGTACTCCTGACTCCGGGTTTTTTAACCGATGTCATGGGACTTCTGCTGCTGTTTCCCCCCACCCGTTTTCATTTCAAACGCTTTTTGCGTCACCACTTCGATGAGTGGGTCAGAAGGGGAAATATTCAGTTCCGAAATTACGGCCCATAGGGTTTGCAAAAAAATAACCTGTACAGTTTTCCTGCCCGGAAACCCTGAGGGTTTTCAAATCACCGGGGTTTGCAACAGGTTATTGTCATACAGGCCCACAGTGCTTTGTCAGTTTGATTTTTCAGGGTGCAAACAAGACGCTCATCGGAAAAAAATCTGATGCTGTTTATGCGGGAAAATTTTTGGGAAGGTCTGCTGAAGACTTGAAAATTGCGGAACAGTTAAAAAAAACTGCTGTATTTTTCAGACTTCCCGCCTTTTCTCATTTCACTGCCCGGAAAACATATCCGGAAGGGAGACAGGCCGCTGTGTTATCATTGAAACATCAACCTGTTTCGGACAGTATCTGCTGCACAGGTCAACACTGTCCCCCGGATGGACCCGGCAGATCTGAAAATCAAAATCCTTCAGCAGCGCATAAAAATGGTGAAAAACCGAAACGCGCGTCTGCAAAAAAATGGGAAAATCCCTTTCCAGATGAAACGTCCGGGCGAAATGGTGAATCAGCAGATAAAAGCAGGCAGCGGAAAGATATTTGGGACGGGGCTGTTTGTAAATCTCAGGATAAAATTTGCTGACGTGAATCTGTCCGGAAAACAGGTTCAGGGAGAAAAGCAGTTCATGGGAAATATCCTCCCCGCTGCTCCTGTCTGTGAGAACATACTCAATGCATCTGTCTTCCACGCAGCAGGAAATGCAGTACCGTCTCAGCAGTTCAGGAACATGGATTTTCATGAACTCTGATTCCGGAAGGAAATTTTCGCGCCATTGTGACAAGGGAAAGATTTTCTCCAGAAAGGGTTCCGGACGGCCCATGAGACCTCCGGGTCAGAAAACAGGCATAAAAAAAGCGGGGCAGCTTTTGGTTACCCCGCTTTTCTTTTCTGCAAATGAATATTGCTTAGACGCATCCGGTCGGTTTGGGCAGACCGGCCATTTTGCAGGCTCCTTTGCCCGGCCCTGACGGGAACAGTTCATAGATGTGTTTCAGCTTGAACTTGGTCAGCTTGGAAAGAACGCGGACCATCGGAGCAATACCGTTTTTCTCGTAGTACTCCTGAAGAATCTTGACCACCAGTTTGTGTTCCTCTGTCAGTTCATCAATGCCTTCCTGGGCTTTCACATACTGAACCCATTCATCGCAAAACTGGTTGTAGTCCAGAATGAAACCGTCTTCATCCACATCGAATGATTTTCCCTGATATTCAACTGTCGCCATTAATCAAACCCCCTCTTTTAAGTTTAAGTCACGCAATTTATATACAATACTCATTTGTATATAACATCCGTCATCATCGGACATTACCGGAAAAAATTTCCGAACTTTTTATATGCCGGAATTCAAATTGTCAATATGAAAATTTCATCTCAAAAGAATTTGTCCCGATCCCAGGCACCCGGCATGAAAACTGACATGCCTCTGTTGCATAACTGATTTCAAATATTGAAAATTATATTTTCATATTGACAACAGGAAGATGCCAATATACATAACAAAGCCGAACAAAGTCAAGCAAAATACGCTTTCTTTTTTTATTTTTTGAGTCAGGTGCGGCTCATTTTCTGTTAATAGTTTTAATTTATTAATATTTTTTTATGATTTTCATGGGCATGCCTTATTTTTTTTTGACAATCGTCTGTTCCCGCGGACATGACAGAAACATGAGGAACTGTTCCCTTTTCATCCCTTTTGCAGAAGGGTGTGTCCGGACTTTTCTCATAAATGTCTGTGACTGGCAGGTCAACGGGAAAAATGAAAATGCAGGCAGTTATCCGGTGAGGAGACAAAAATGACAATTTTGACTGTGACATCCCGCACAAAGACAGAATTTATTGATATTACATCAAATATACAGGAAGCTGTGAAGGCTTCGGGTATTGACGAAGGCATCTGCATGGTGTACGTTCCCCATACCACGGCGGCTGTCACCATAAACGAAAGCGCAGACCCTGCCGTAAAACAGGATATTCTCATGGTGCTGAATCAGATCGTTCCCCAGAAAGCCGCATATCTTCACGCTGAGGGAAACTCTTCTGCCCATGTCAAAGCGACCCTTGTGGGAGCGTCAGAACTGGTGGCCGTTGAAAAAGGCCGTCTTGTCCTCGGAACATGGCAGGGCATTTTTTTCTGTGAATTTGACGGACCGAGAACCCGGAAGGTTTTTGTCCGTTTTATATGAAATAAGGATTGAGGGGACAGGATTCAGGGAAAATTCTGCCGGTTTCAGACCCATACCCTGATTCCATCCCTGTGTCCGGTTCCCTTTTTAACGTCATCCTGCCCCAGCGATCTTTATTTATACAGAGGAGCCTGTCATGGACGAAACAGACAGAAAACTGCTGAACCGTATACAATCTGATTTTCCTGTTGCCTCCAGACCCTATCTTGAGATCGGGAAAAATTTCAATATTTCGGAAGAGGAAGTGCTGACGCGGCTGTCCCGGCTGAAGGCTGATGGCATCATCCGGCGAATCGGCGGCAATTTTGTTCCCCATAAACTGGGCTTTGTCAGCACCCTTTGCGCTGCAAAGGTTCCTGAAGACAAAATCAGCCTTTTTGCGGAAACAGTCAACCGCTATCCGGGCGTAACCCACAACTATACCCGTGACAACTCTTTCAATGTGTGGTTTACCTTTATCGCGCCCACCATGGCGGATATTGAGACAAATCTGGATAGCATTGCCCGGGAGACCGGGGTCAGAGAGATTATCAATCTTCCTGCCACACGGGTGTTCAAGGTGAAAGCCCATTTCAGACTGTGATGAAAGACATACGTGCAGCGCTTGTCATTTTCCATTCGCCTGCGTTCCGTGTTGAGCATAATCTGGAACAGACAGCCCGCCTGGTGCATCAGGCCGGGGAACAGGGTGCGGCAATTGTCTGTTTTCCCGAAATGAACATCACGGGATATGACAACTCGCGGAAAATCAGAGAAAGTGCCCAGACAATCCCCGGACCGGCAAGTGACAGACTTTCACAGGCAGCGGCAAGGGAAGATATTGTGATCCTGGCCGGAATGGCTGAAAGGGATGACCGGGACTGCATCTATGCCAGTCATCTGGTGATACGGCCTTCGGGAGAGATTTCGGTATACCGGAAACTGCATATTGCGCCGCCGGAAAAGGAAATATTTTCACCCGGCAATTCAGTTCCCGTATTTGAGGCCGGAGGGATCCGCTTTGGCATTCAGTTGTGCTACGATGCCCATTTCCCCGAACTCTCCACCCTCATGGCTGAAAAGGGGGCAGATCTGATTTTTGTTCCCCATGCCTCCCCGCGGGGAACGGCTGAGGACAAATTCAATTCCTGGATGCGCCATCTGCCGGCCCGCGCGTATGACAACAGTCTGTTTGTCATGGCCTGCAATCAGACCGGAGAAAACAGAAACAGACTGGAATATCAGGGAATTGCAATGGCAATTGATCCTTCAGGCAGGGTAATGGGGAAAAAATTCAGTGACCGTGAGGATCTGCTTGTGGCAGACCTGAAGGCAGATGCCCTCGCCCAGGTTCGCAGCCACAAAATGCGTTTTTTTCTTCCAAACCGGCGCCCGGGTCTGTACAGCAGGGCGATGAATGACTCTTAGGGTCTGTATAAAAATAACTTGCTGCAAACCCTCAGGATTCAGGACGAAAAAACTGTACAGGTTATTTTTTTACAAACCCTTACAATCACAAGAGGGGAAATATGCTCTCATTTCTCAGTTTCCGGGATATTCCTGTCCGCATCAAATTTCTGGCGGTCTATTCACTTCTGTTTATCCTTGCCATGGGGATGGGAACCCTTACCATATGGCATTATGTCAAAAAAGCCGTGGAGATGAATGCAGAGGGGGAACTGGAAAATGTGACCCGGACCATACGGAACATGGTGGAGGCCACTGCCAATGCCTCCATACGGAATGATTTGAAATCCATTGCCGAAGTCAACCGGGAGATGGCCGAGACCATCTGGCTGAAGATCGCGGACGGCCATGTCTCCGGGGATTCCGATCTCAGGCTGATGGAAGACATGGTGATTCCCGAGAATTCCGCGCGCAAACTCATGGAAGACATCCTGATGCGTCAGACCATCGGAAAAACCGGTTATGTGTACTGTCTCAACAGCAGAGGAGTGATTGAAGTTCATCCGAAAGAAGCCCTGCGGGGATCAGATGTCTCCGGGTATGAATTCGTGCAGAAGCAGATACACATGAAAGAGGGATACATTGAATATAAATGGAAAAATCCCGGGGAAAACCGGGAAAAGCCCAAAGCCCTGTACATGACATATTTCAAACCCCTGGACTGGATTATTTCCGCATCCTCCTACCGGGAAGAATTTGTTGAAATGATAACGCCCGAAGAATTCAGTGAAAAAATCCTTTCCATCCGCATCATGGACAGCGGTTATCCTTATATTATGGATACGCGGGGAAATGTGATCATCCATCCCGAAGTGCAGGGAAGCAATATCCTGGAAAGCAGGTCTGCGGATGGCCGGTATTTTATCAGAGAAATTTGTGAGAAAAAAACCGGAAAAATCAGATATCCGTGGAAAAACCCCGGAGAGACCCATCCGCGTTTCAAATGGGTCGTATTTGACTGTATCCCGGAATTTGACTGGATCGTGGCTTCGTCCGCATATGAGGATGAATTCTATTCCCCCCTGAAAACCCTGCGCAATATCCTTGCTGTCACCATCCTGGGAACCCTGGTGCTCATGATTCCCCTGACCCTGTTTGTGACTTCCCGGATACTCAATCCCCTGACCCATGCCTCTGAGGCAGCCCGATCCCTGGCCCGTTTCGATCTTTCTGTCAGTGTGAAACCTGAAGGCAAAGATGAAACAGGCCGTCTGCTCCAGTCCGTGAAACTGATGATCGAAAGTCTCAGGGAGATCATCGGCAGAATTGCGGAACTGGCCCGCAACGTTGATCATTCGGCAGAAAAGATATCAGCAACCATGAGCGAGCAGGCAGCCGTCAGCATTCAGCAGTCTGCAGCGGTTTCTGAAATTTCCTCCACCATGGAGGAGTTTTCCGCGACATCTGCCCAGATTGCGGAAAACACGAATGCGGTTGCACGCATAGCGGATCAGACACTGAAAAGCACCAGGGAAGGGGTGGAATCCATTGAGGATGTGATGCAGAGGATGGACAGGATCAATGAGGACAATCAGAACAACACCAGAGAGATTACAGCCCTGCGCGCAAAAACCGATGAAATCACGAAAATCATGGGGCTTATCAACAATATTGCGGATCAGACCCGTCTGATTGCCTTCAACGCCAGCATTGAGGCTGCCGGAGCCGGGGAAAAGGGCAGGCGGTTCGGGGTGGTGGCTGCCGAGATTCGCAGGCTGGCTGATTCGGTCACGGAATCCACAGATGAGATCGAGGCGCGGATTAAAGAAATTGGGGAGGCTGTCAACCGCATGGTCATTGCCTCGGAAGTCAGCACAAAAGGGATATGGGAAGGGACAAAACTTTTTACCCGCACGGTTGCGCTTCTCAATGAGATTCTGAGCGGAGCCCAATCTACCACGGATGCGGCCAGACAGATTTCCCTTTCCACCCAGCAGCAGAAATCAGCCACGGATCAGATTGTGGTTTCTTTAAAGGATATTGCCACAGGCGCGGGCCAGACCTCGGCGGCCATTACCCATATATCAGAGGTCAGCAGGGAACTGAAGCATCTTTCAGCGGAACTGCAGACAATGATCAGCCGCTTTACCCTGATCCGGCATCCTGACCGCGGATAAGATTTCTGCCGTAAGTTCTTGGTTCTTCAATCTGTTTTGTGGAAACACCGGATTCCGGCTTTCGCCGGAATGACGTCATGCCTGCGAAAGCAGGCATCCAGAACAATTTTCCACAAAAATCCTTGAAGAACCAAGTTCTTCCGCACAGATTTCCGAAGGTTCGGAACCTTCGGAAGTCCCTGCACATGGAAACTTCTGACCGCTTATACCGATTCCCCATTGAAAAGATACCTGCAGGCAGGCAAAAAGAAGTTTTCGTGTGTTCAGAAAACCGGATTTTTTGAAAAATCCGGTTTTTCTGAAAAATTTGTGTTTCAGATCAATGGCGAATTGATATTATACCGATTCTCCATTGATTTTATATAATGCTTTCTGCACAGCCGAAGTTTTCCGATATTCAACAAACCGGATTTTTTCGGAAAAATCCGGTTTGTTTGATGAACAGGCAGAAAATATTTTATAACTTCAATGGCGATTTGGTAT
>CAZDIU010000059.1:0-20289 GCA_964505535.1 uncultured Desulfobacterales bacterium
AAATCCGGTTTTTCTGAAAACTTTACACCCGAAAATTTATGTTGCCTTACTTATAAACAGCAACGGAACCGTTTGAAAAATATACAGGAGGAGATACATGATGCTGCGCTCTGCAAGTCTTTTGGTTGGGATTCTGTTTGCAATGGGAAACTTTTCCTGTTCAACTGTAAAGGAAAAAGATGATCTGGCCCGTAAACAGTCAGAGGCTGTCAAAGCCGTGGGAGAGGCCTATATGCAGGAAGGCAATTTCACCCTTGCCCTCAAAGAACTGCTGAAAGCTGAACAGCAGTATCCGGATGATCCGGATCTGCAGAATGATCTGGGGCTTACCTACATGGCAAAAAGACAGACAGACCTGGCCGTAAAGCATTTTAAAAAGGCTCTTCAAATCAGTCCGGATTTCACTGCCGCAAAAAACAATCTGGGAACCGCATATCTGGCAAAGGAGGACTGGGATGCGGCCATCGCTGTATTTGCGGAGGTCAACAAAGACCTGCTCTATACCACTCCGCATTTTTCCCATTCCAATCTGGCATGGGCCTACTACAATAAGCAGCAGTATGATCTGGCTGAACAGCAGTACAAAGAGGCATTGGAAATCGAACCGAAATTTGTCATTGCCCTGCGCGGTCTGGCCCGGACATATTTGGCCCAGAACAGACATGCGGAAGCCCTCAGCACCTTGGAAAAAGCTCTGAACATTTCACCCCGTTTCCCCGCACTGTATCTGGATCAGGCAAAAGTTCAGATGGCATCGGGCGATACAAAGGCCGCTGTGGAAACCTATAAAAAAATCATCGCTCTTTTTCCCAAAACGCCGTATGCCGAGGAGGCCCAAAGAGAAGCCGGAGCCATGCTGCTCAACAGCGGAGGTTTCTGAAGCATATCTTCATGCAGGAAGAATGTGAGCCTGCTGCACATGACTGCGCTGAATTTCAGATCTTCCCTTTTTGAAACGCGGTCAGGCCGTACTGCATGAATATAACGATCCGGATTTGGTTTTTCCCGGAATGAAAATTGCTTCCGTCATTTCGGCGAAAGCCGGAATCCGGTATTTGGGGCATCCTGCGGATACCCCCTTTTTCCCCGGTATGACGGAAGTGCGTAAGGTGATCGGATAATACAAAAAACTGAATGGGTCATGCAGCAGTATCTTCTGCCTGAAGCCATCCGGGAATGGAAAATGTCAGGAATGCCTGTCAGATTTCCGGTTCTTTCGCAAGAAATGCGGTCAGTTTTTCTTTCAGAGCTTTGGGCACGGTTATGGTTCTGTTTTCTTTGTAATCAAAGCAGACCTGCACAGATTCCCCCTTTGCAAACACAGTGGATTCATCCGAAGCGCTTACCAGTTCATACCGCAGCCCAAAACTTTTGCTGCCAATGCTGCTCACCTGCATTTTCAGAACCAACTGATCTGAAAGTGTGACCGGTTTGAGAAAATCACAGCCGATATGTGCCATGATGAAAGGAAAATCCGCTTTTCCTGTGTCTGAAATATCTCTGAAAAAATTCTTCCGCCCTTCCTCAAAATAGGTGAAATACACGGCATTGTTCACATGTCCCATTGCATCCAAATCACGGAATCTCACACTGATTTGGCATGTATAGTTCTGTTTCTGATTCATTTTTCCTTCCATTTCATTGCCTGTTTATTCAAAAAACCGGATTTTTTGGAAAAATCGGTTTTTCTGAAAATTTATGCTGACCTGCTTACGGATGTTGCTCATCATACCGGTGAAATTCGGTATCCGGAAGCATTTGAAAACACTGATTCCGGCTTTCGCCGGAATGACGGGGCAAGAAAGACAGTTTCCTGATTTTCGGAAGAGCTGGGCATGGTCAGTTGCCTGTTTTCAGCAGACATCCTCCTGCATCTGCTCAATCACTGCGGCCGCGAGCAGGGGAAACATGATTTCATGATGACCCACCAGACAGTATCCTTTTCCGCCTTCCAAAGTGGGACGGTGCACCACATTGGTCATGGGCCGGTAATGACGGATGAAATCCATGTTCACTGTGGTCATATGTTTCACCGAATGCCCCAGATTGCGGACAAGGGACAGGGCCTTGAGAAAGACTTCCGGCAGGATTACAGCAGAACCCAGATTGATATACACGCCCTGTTCCAGTGTGCTGACCACTGAAGCAAATGTAAGAAAATCCCGATGGCTGGCCTCACCTGCCTGTCCGGCATGGAACTGGGGATGCATGTGGATGATGTCTGTGCCAATGGCAACATGCACAGTTACCGGTATGCTGAGCCTTGCGCCTGCTGCCAGAATGCTTGTGGCGGCAAAGGGAAGATTCTGCTCCAGAATGGAAAGCCCCACAGCCCGTCCCAGTCCGATCTCCTCTTTTCCGGCCCGATCTGTGGCCTCTCCCAGAAAGGAACAGGTTTCCCTTGCCATGCCAAAACTTCCGCTTCCCAGAGAGGCAGCCACGTCCTCGGAGGTCTGACCGGAAAAGGCCAGTTCAAAATCATGCACAATCCCCGCGCCGTTCATGGCAACAGATCGGATGATCCCTTTTTCCATGAGATCAATGAGTACCGGATTGAGCCCCACTTTGATCGCGTGAGCGCCCATACCCAGCGCAACGGTTCGCTGATCTTTGCAGGCACGGACAATGGCGGCAGCCACTGCGCGCAGATCCCCGGCTGCCAGAACATGGGGCAGCCTGTCCAGAAAATCGGCAAACCTTCCGCCTTTTTTCCATGCACGGGCAAAGTCTCCGGCAGAAACCATGCTTTTGCGCTCTGCAAGAGAGCAGGTCTGAATCTTTTTTACGTCAAGGGGTTGAAACATTTCTGTCATAACAGCTCCTGAGCAGGTCAGCATAAATTTTTGGGTGCAGGGTTTTCCAGCAAACCGGATGTTTCCGAAAAATCCGGTTTGCTGAACATCCGAATCATCTGATTTTCATTGACAGGCATTTGGCATGGACATATTGGCAGTGGGCCAAATCCGTTGCCAGTGATTTGATTTATGGTTAAGTTTTGAAAAGCACCTTTATGGACATATTGGCAGTGGGCCAAATCCGTTGCCAGTCCTCCGCTCTCAGAGAAGAGGAGCGTTTTCATCAACCGGTTTGACCCATCACCAGAATATTCAGTTCCTCAGCACATCCTTTATTTTTGCGCCCAGTTCCCTGATGGAAAAGGGTTTCTGGATAAAATGGATGTCTTTATCCAGCACTCCGTGATGCACAATGACATTGGCCGTATAACCGGACATAAACAGGCACCTGATTTCAGGATGAATGGTCTGGATATGCCCGGCCAGTTTTTTGCCGCTCATTTCCGGCATAATCACATCGGTGAGCAGCAGATGAATCTGCCCGTTGTATTCCTTTGCCATGCCAATGGCTTCGGCAGGACTGTTCGCGGCCAGCACATGGTATCCCAGCCGCAGCACAATCTTTTTGCACAGATTCATCAGCAGCAGTTCATCTTCCACAAGCAGCACGGTTTCTGTTCCGGTCTGAGGCGGTTCTGAAACAGCGCTTTCTTCGGCCCCGTTTTCAGATGGAAAGGAGCGGGGAATGTAAATCCGGAAGGTGCTCCCTTTTCCCGGTTCACTGTAAACATTGACAAATCCCTGATTCTGTTTGACAATGCCGTATATGGTGGCCAGACCCAGACCGGTTCCCTTTCCCACTTCCTTGGTCGTGAAAAAAGGTTCAAACATATTGACCTGCGTTTCTTTGTCCATGCCGCAGCCATTGTCACTTACAGCCAGCATCACATAGCTGCCGGGCCGAAAACCGATGTGATCCCGGCAGTATTCTTCATCAAACACGGCATTGGCTGTTTCAATGGTCACTTTTCCCACATCTTTGATGGCATCCCGTGCATTGACCATGAGGTTGGCCAGAATCTGATCCACCTGTGCCGGATCCATTTTCACGGGCCAGAGATCAGCACCGGGCTGCCAAAACAGTTCAATATTTTCACCAATCAGACGCCGCAGCATTTTCAGCAGACCGGAAACCGTTTCATTGAGCTGAAGAACTCTTGGAGAAATGGCCTGTTTCCGGGCAAAGGCCAGAAGCTGGCGCACCACGTCCGCGGATCGCTTTCCCGCACTGAGGATTTCCTCCAGGTTTGCATAAAGGGGATCCTTTTTCGAAAGGGAAGACAGGGCCATTTCCGCATAACCGATGACAATGCTCAGCATATTGTTCATATCATGGGCCACGCCTCCGGCCAGACGCCCCACTGATTCCATTTTCTGCACCTGCAGCAACTGCTTTTGCAGTTTATGATTTTCCTTTTCCGCCTCATGGCGCTGGGTCACATCAGAAAAAGTGAGCACCACACCTCTGATTTTGCCGGAAGCATCAAGGATGGGGGCTGCACTGTCTGCAATATGATACTGATTTTCATCCCGGCTGATGAGCACCGTATGATTGGCAAGTCCCACAGTTTTGCCCTTTTCCAGCACAAGATTTACCGGATTTTCCACAGGGAGGCGGGTTTCAGCATTCACAATCCGGAACACTTCAGTGAGATTCCTGTTTTCTGCCTCAGAAAATTTCCATCCGGTCAGGTGCTCGGCAACCGGATTCATCCGGGTTATCCTGCCCTCAATATCCGTGACAATGACGCCATCTCCTATGGAATGAAGCGTAATGGCAAGATATTCTCTGCTTTTGCGCAGTTCCTCTGTGCGTTCCGTGACCAGATGCTCCAACGATGCATTCATCTGACGGATTTCGGAAAATTTTTCACCCAGCAGAACAGCCATTTGTCTGAAATTGCGGATCAGACGGTTTGTCTCAAGGATACTGCTTTGGGGCCATGCGATTTTCTGTTCCGCAGAGATTCTTTCAGGCAGATCAAGGGTGATTTCACTGAGGTTTTCCGTGCTGGCAAGGACATGACGGCTCAGAAATTCTGCCAAAGCCATGAGCACAAGCAGAATCACAAACAGCACGGCAAATCTGCGGGTATAGGCTGCATAGAGTTTTTTCTGAAAAGGTTCAACCGGGCATTCCAGTATCAGTTTCCATTCTGAAAAATTTCCAATGGATGATTCGGCAATATAAAGGGATTTTCCCCACAGATCAATTGCGGATGTATTGGGGGGCAGCGCGGGAATCCATTGGGAAATCCCTCCGCCAATCTCACGGACTGTGCCTTTTTCGCGGGAAAAAGGCGCCATGCTCTGCTGATCTTTTCGGGTGCTGAGGATCACACGGCTGTTTTTATCTGTAATAGTATAAAAAATTCCCTGTTCCTGTATAGTTATATCCAAAACATTTTTTATGCGGCTGAAGTTGAGAATGCCGCCTGCAGAGCCAGCATATTTCCCGTCTGAAATCACAGGCGCAAGCAGGATGGCAACCGGCTCAGGTGTGCCAAATCTGGATACCATCACTTCCGAAAGCATGGGCTGCAGCTTCTGCTTCAGAACAGAAATATAAGGACGATCCGAGAAATCCTTGCTGATATTGCTGCGTCCCAGTTCGTCGGTCAGGGGAGAATAGGCTGTGACAATCCCGTTTTTGTCAATGAGTGCAATACGCAAAAAACTGCTTCCTGACATCCGTATCTGCTCCATTCCCATCTGCATCTGCTCCGGAGACAGACTGACAGCCATCTTTGCAAGATGAACAATGGAATGTTTTCTGTCTTCCATCCAGTTTTCAAAACTGTGGTTTATGCGGAGACTGTTGCGGCTCAGCACCCCGCGAATCTGCAAATCTGTTTTTGCCAAATCGGTTCTGCCGGAAATGGTCAGCATTGTCATGGCGGCAATCAGCATAAAGAAAGCTGTCAGATTGCTGAGAATCTCACGGAAGGACAGAAGCGAAGTTTTTGAATGAACAGCATACAGGGAAAACAGCAGCCGCGCGGCAAGGGCATTGGCCATGCCATTGAGTGCCTGCTTGGTGACAAGGAAAATCGCATTGCTGAAGGGCATGCCGGAAATGAAATGAAAGCAGAGACATCCGATGGGAATGCCTGCCAAAACCCAGTAAAAAATATCGGCCATCACCAGATGCACCCGGGTGCGGGTGAACAGCCAGGCAACAAAAACCATTTCCCCTGTCATGGTGATAATGGCATTGGGATGATTCCATGCAAACCATGTGTAAGAGGATATGACAAAAGCTGCTGCAATTCCTCTGATAGGTCCGAATATCTGCAAAACCAGCATGGAAAACACACTGCCGAAAACAAAATGCGCATTGACAATGGAAAACACAAACCGGTTCCCAGCCAGTCCTGCAAGGATCAGGACAGAGAAGATAAAAAGGCGGTATCCGCGCTTTATGGGTATGTCATCCGATGGTATGCTGTCTGTGCTTTTCTCCTGCATTTTTCCCTTCTGCAATCTTCATTTTTCCATTTTCATGAACCGGATATTGTATTTTCTTGATTTTTTTGGAGGAAATTCCGGCATTTTTTCACAGCATTCGGGGTGGAAGTGCCATATGCCGGGCACCTTTCCCAAAGGGCGTCCCGCAGCCCGGAAGTGCGGCGGATGGCCCGTGAGACAGCAGTCCGGAAAATCTCCTCGGTTCCCCATATCTCCGCACGGCTGATCGCCCGTGTGATGCCGGTATAAAGCAGTTCACGGCTCAGCACCGGTGCATCCCTGTCCGGCAGAAGCAGCAGCACCCGGTCAAATTCCGAACCCTGACTTTTATGCACAGTCATGGCAAACACAGTTTCATGTTCCGGCAGTCGCAGCGGATTCACTTTCCGGAACGCATTTCCCTCACCCCGGAAATAAACACTGTTTTTTCCCCTGCTTTCCGAATCCGGCAGAACAATGCCCACATCGCCGTTGAACAGTTTCAGTTGGTAATCATTTCGGGTGATGAGAACCGGACGTCCTGTATACCATGTTTCGGAAGCATGGACGATTTTCGTTCCTGACAGAATCTGTTCCGCGAGCCGGTTGATTTCTTCCACGCCAAAAGGCCCTTTCCGAAGTGCGCAGAGAATCCGGAAAGTGTCAAAGGCAGTGAATACCTCTGCCGGATTCTGCGGATGTTTCAGATAATTTCCGTATCCGTTCAGGATGGTTTCCCGCAGCGCACGGCCCAGATCATGGGATCGCCGCGGCAGGTCTGTCCAGGAAATATCCGGATACTGATCGCTTCGGAGCAGGGAGACACCCTTTGTGCCGTTTCCTTCATTGATGGCCTGACTGATGGCCCGTATGCCTCCTGCATTCCGGAAACGGTGACTTTTCTGCAACTGGACAATGCAGTCGCAGATTTCAGGTTCATTTCCTGCCGCGCTGCATTCCATGTCCTGGCCTGCAAATTTTTTCAGTTCCCGGCAGAATTTTTCGGAAAAATGATGCACAGTTCCGGTATCGCATATGTCACCCATCACATATCCGGCCTCCACGGATGCCAACTGGTCTTTGTCACCCAGCAGGATAAGCCGGGCATGCTCCGGCAGGGCCTGCACCAGTTTGGACATAAGGGCCATGTCCACCATGGATGCCTCATCCACGACCACCACATCCGCAGCAAGGAGATTTTCCGCGTTATGACGGAAATCCGGGGAGCCGGGAACATAGCCCAGAAGACGGTGGATGGTGGATGCCCTGCTTTCTGTATCCTCCGGGATTTTTCCCCCGAATTTGGCCTTTTCCCTGACAATGGCTTCCTGCAGTCTTGCGGCTGCCTTGCCTGTGGGTGCGGTCAGGGCAATGCGCAGCTTTTTCTCACCGGACTGCGCTGTCAGCAAAGCCAGAATCCGGGCAGCCGTGGTGGTTTTGCCTGTGCCTGGGCCGCCGGAAATCACGCAGAATTTGCGTGTGACGGCTGCAAATGCGGCCACTTTCTGCCAGTCAGTTTCCCAGGTTTCCGGTGAAGGAAAAAGCAAATCCATCATGTTTTCCGGCAGAGATGCAGGTTCGGGAGGAGAATTCACCCGTTTTCGGATCAGTTCCGCGAGGTTCTGCTCATATTCCCAGTAACGGTGCAGGTAGAGACGGTTTTTGTGATCCAGCACCAGAGGCGTAAAATCTCCGGGCTCTCCCACCACTCCTGAGGAGCGGAGCGCACCAATCCAGACATCCAGAGTCGGACAGACAAGGGGACTGCTGTGCCCCCCTTCTTTCAGTGCTGTTCCGGCTGCGGAGGGCAAATCCAGACAGATATGGCCCAGGTGCTGATTTCTGCTGACCAGGGCTGCGGCCACAAGAATCCCCTGGGATTTTTTGTCCGCAAGTTTCCACAGAAAATCTGCAAAGCGGATGTCCAGAAAGGAGAAGGCGCCGGATTCATACAAAGGGGAAAGATGCTGATTTCTGCCCATAAGTGAGATACCATAAATTTTCGGGTACAAAGTTTTCAGGAAAAACCGGATTTTTCCAGAAAAATCCGGTTTTTCATACCTGAAAACTTTCGGTTGGACACTGAATTCACTGCCTGTCTTCGGTGATGACCTGACCGCGGGACGAAAAGGATATGCCCTGCTGGTTTTTGGTCCCGATCATGATGCTTTCGATCAGGGGCACATTCACAGGCATGTCCGATGTCCATTTCACCAGAAATTTGGCTCCTGATCCGCCGCTTCTGTCTGATTCCCGGATGATATACCGGGCAGATCCCAGCGGCCTGAGCTGCAAAGGCTCTTTGAGATAGCGCAGGAGCATTTTCCCGTCTGTGTCATAATAGTCCACAGACACAAGACTGATGGAATGCTTTGCATCTGTATTGCGGATGCTCAGGGTTGCAGTCAGATCAAAGGGATGTTCCCGATCCCCGCTGTAAATGTGGGAATAGACCGCCACATACACAGTCTGCCCTTTGGACAGAACAGTTTCCGGCCCCTGTCCGGAAACAGCGGCCGGAAAGGCGGCCAGCATCAGAATGCAGAGAATAAATCTGTTGCGGATTTTCATTTTTGTTCCCCTTTCTTGTTTTGACAGGGAAAGCCGAAATCCATAGGATTTACGCAGTTGATAAAAAAAATCAGTCCTGAAACCCTTAGGGTTTATCCGCTCAACTGCGTAACTCCTGACAAAATCTGTTTCAGGATTCAGCATTTTTTACACATCCAAAATCACCTCTGCCTGCCAGTTATCCCCTTTCGTTTCCACTGTCAGGCGGTGATAGGTGACTGCCTTGATTTCCTCCCGCAGCACATGCTTTTGGGGATTGTAAAATTCCCCGCTTGCCTGTGCAGTCAGTTCATATTCCGAAATTTTGGAAATCTCAGCCTCCAGAACCAGAAATTCTTTTCCTGTCCACAGATACAGCAGTTCCCGCATCCAGTTGAACATCAGATCAGGCCAGTCCTCACCGGCCGCATGGATTTCAATTCTTTCCGTGCCTGCGATCCGATCTCTTTCCGAAAGCAGATCGGAAAGGGCAAAGGCTGCATTGGCAAACAGTTCTTTCGGACTGTCTCCCCGTATCCGAAGGCCGAAATCCGCAGTGTGGTCGGTGAGGACATATTTCATGGCACTATCTCCTGCGTTGCAATATAGCTTCTGGCATCCCCCAGCACAGAGGATGTTTTGGCAACAACGGCAAAGACCAGTTCCTTTTTCCCGTCACTGTCTGTATCCCCCACAGCATAATCACTGAGATAACCGGAAATCTGCCGGGTCATCCATTTGGGATAAAGACCGAAATTGTCCCAGGCCAGGCATTCGATCTGGCCGCCGTTGAAGAGGCGGAGCCGGGCAAAAAGTCTGCGTGCCGCATCCTTGCCCCGGTTGACAAGCACTTCATTTTTTCCGTCATTGTCAACATCCGCAATCAGAATTCGCTGGGGCAGGTAAAAACGATCCTGTTCCTGATGGGAGCCGATGGAGGCTGAGGCTTCCATGGGATATTCCAGAAACAGAGCGCTTCCGCCGTAGGGATCAGGGCTCTTCCAGTCATCTTTTCCTTCCGGATCCGCAACCCGAAGATACGTGTCATCCCCGAAGCTCACCGTTACCTCATGTCCTGTGTTTGTCACATCTCCATAATTGAACCCAAACACATTCACCTTGCCCGGCAGCATCTGCGTGCCTGCGCCTGCGTACTGACTGCCATCCCACCTCAGTTCCTCCACACCCGGAAGGAAAATTTTGCTGATCCCCCGCTGCTGTCCCATGAGCAGACTGCCCCGTTTGGGAACATCAATCACCCGGAAATACCATCGTGCATCGCTCACGATTTTCTGAAAACGGGTTCCGTCCCATTCCAGAACAAAGGATCGCAGAATTTTGCTGTCCCGGTTCAGGTTGCTGACAAAAATTTCAGATCTTCCGTTTCCGTTGATATCGGCCACATCCACACTGAGGAGACTGTCGAGAGTCTGGCCCTGAATCTCCGCCACTTTGACAAAACTGTCTTTGGTGCGTCTGTGCACGTACACATTTTTTTCATCAATAAAGACGATCTCATTGCTGCCGTCACCGTCTGTGTCACCGATGGACAGACCGATGATGGCAGTTTTGAAATTTTTGCTTTTCCATACAGCGCCCAACTGTGCGGCTGCCTCGCCCAGGCCCGCTGCCGTTCGGCCTCCTTCAGACTCGATCTTCCCTGTCCACAGCGAATCCGGATGTCTGCGGCTTTCATCCACTGTATCCGTCTCTTTCGCTGTCATTTTTTTTTCAGGTTTCGGATCCCCGAACAGATCATCATTCACCTGATTCGCAAACCGGTCAATATGGGAAATCACATCCCCGCTGTCCCCGCTCTCATTAAAGTTCAGCTTTGTCCTGCCCTGGGACACATCCAGCAGACGGGCATCAGTGCTGATCTTTTCCCCGATTGCCGTGAGGCTTCCGAAGACCACATAATCGGCTCCATATTTTTTTCCCAGCGCGGCAGCGGCTTTTTCATCCATTCCGGAAATGTCTTCCGCAGCCTGGGCAACGGTTTCCCGGCCAAGCGGAATCATTTCCCCTTCCCGTGTGAGCCGAGTGTCCAGCATGTCCTGAATTCCGTTTTTCAGAAAAGAAAGATCCTTTTCAGAATGGATCTGAAAAGGAAGGATCAGCACTTTGGAAGGTTCCTTCGTGAGTGCAGGTTTGCAGAAAGCTGCCAGAAGCAGCATTGCGATAATGATATGAATCTGTGCTTTTTTCAATTGTGTTTTCTCCTGTAATTGTTATTTCCAATGAATACAATTGGCTGAAATAAATATCTGTTCCCGATCCCGGTAAACAGCGGGACAGAACATTGCATCCGGGATGCATATAATAGAGAAATGAGTAAAATGTGTCAATTGCAAAGCGACATGTTTTCAGTTCAGAGGAGTGACCGGAAAAAATGCCAAAAGAATATTTATCCTTTGAATCATATTTAAAATATGATATATGACAAAAACGGATAGGGCCGGATTTTTGTTTTTCCCATGCCGGCCTGATCCGGGTTTCGGGAAATGATTCAGGGAATGCTGTCCGGCCGGAGATGCATGTTTTTCGGCCCGCAGAGGATCCGGAAGAATCGGTGCCTAACAGAAACTGCAAGGAGGATGACATGGCGATCAAAGTGATTATCAAAAGAAAGGTTTCAGAAAGCAGGGAAAAGGAACTGGGGGTTCTTCTCAGGCAGCTCAGGAGCCTGAGCATGAGCCATCCCGGCTATATCTCCGGTGAGACACTGAGACGCTTTGACAAGCCCGGGGAAAATCTGGTGATCAGCACCTGGCAGTCCGCAGATGACTGGCGGGAATGGGTGCTGAGCAAAGAACGTGCTGAGATTCAGGACAGAATTGATGCACTGCTGGGAGAAAAAACAGAATACGAAATCTATACGTACTGACAGACAGGGGTGATAAGGAATGAAAAGTAAACAACTTCCACCTGTCCGTCATTCCGGCGAAAGCCGGAATCCAGTAATTTCAGTCTGTTCCGGACTCCGGCTTTCGCCGGAGTGACGGAGGGTGCTTAATTTTCTTTCCTAAAGAGGATAATCCGGATGGGTGATGGATCAAATCGGCTGATAATCAGGGGATAAAATTCTGTTCATTGGCATTGTGAGCAGACTGTCGGCAGATTTGATCCGCTGCCTCGGAATGCAAACTTTGGTTACCGTGCAGAGCCGGGTTTGAATTTCTCCGAATCGGATGCAGACCATAATACCAAATCGGTGTTGAAGTTATACAATGTTTTCTGCCGGTTCTTCAGAAAAACCGGATTTTTCCGAAAAATCCGGTTTTTTTGAATACCCGAAAATTTTCGGCTGTGCAGAAAGCATTGCATCAAATCAATGGAGAATCGGTATAACTCAGGGTGCAGGAAAAAGGCAATTCTGTTTTCCTGCACAGGGCCACATCTGAAAAGCCTGCATACCGATAATTCGGAGGGGCTGGATGTTTTTTCCTGTCCGAATCGGAAAAGAGCGGATATTTTTTTCTCTCCGCTGCAAAAACTCTTCAGAAAGATTGAAAAAAGCGGGCCGATCAGCCGGAAGGC
Organism: uncultured Desulfobacterales bacterium; assembly: GCA_964505535.1. Lineage (GTDB taxonomy): Bacteria > Desulfobacterota > Desulfobacteria > Desulfobacterales > Desulfococcaceae > JAABRU01. The sequence goes on from CAZDIU010000059.1 coordinate 12,393, forward strand.
ATGTCTTCGCGGGAAAAAAAGGTGATGCGGTTGCGTCCGCCTTCCTTGGAAGCGAACATGGCCATATCCGCCCTTTTGACAAAACCTTCCGGTTCCTCTCCCGGACAGTATTCTGCCACACCGATACTCAGGGTGATACGCACCTCCTGGCCGCACCGGGTTGCAAATTTTTGGGCAGATACGGCATCCCCGATTCTCCGGGCAGCATTCTGCGCCTCTTCCCGGCCTGTTTCCGGGAGAAGGATCGTGAACTCCTCCCCTCCGTAACGGTAGGCTGAATCCATCCTCCGGAGCATTTTCCGGATGGTCTGTCCCAGATTTGTCAGGACCTGATTGCCTGCCAGATAACCGTATCTGTCATTATAGGATTTGAAATGGTCGATATCCAGGAGAAGGAGGGACAGGGGACGGCGGTACCGGGTGCAGCGCTGCGTCTCCAGTTTCAACTGCCGGTAAAAATGCCGGACATTGTAAAGCTGTGTCAGATCATCGGTAATGACCAGTTTCTCCAGCTCCTCTCTGAGAAATCGCTCCCGCAGCACCCGTCTGAGCCGCAGCAGCAGTTCCTCAAACCGCACCGGCTTGAAAACAAAATCACTGGCCCCTTTTCGGATGACCTCCTCATAGGAATAATCACCGCTGAATCCGGTCATCACGATGACTTCCGTGTTGTATTCCTCCTGCCGGATCCGTCCGGTCAGTTCCAGACCGTCCATGCCGGGCATCATAATATCGGTAATCACAATATCCATGGAACTGTGTCTCAGTTTGTCAAGGGCCTCCTCACCGCTGGCTGCCATATGGGAACTGTATCCGGCTGTTTCCATGAATTCTTTCATCAGATATCTTACGGTCATATCATCATCAACGATCAGGATATGAACATGATTGCTCAGAACTTCCCGGCCCTGCAGCATGTTCTCTGACGGGTCAAAATGGAAATCTTTGACTGTGAGGCCCGAATCCGGGATTGTGATATGGGAGCCGACTTCCCTGTCTGTGGTAATCCGGTTGCGTCCCCGCTCCTTGGAAACAGACAGTGCCCTGTTTGCCCTGCTGATGAAGGTTTCCGGATTTTCGCCCGGACAGTATTCGGCCACACCGATGCTCAGGGTGATTTCTGCCTGGTGGCCGGTTCTGATGTCGAATTTTTCAGCAGATACAGCCTCTGCAATTCTTCTGGCCGCGTTTTTTGCCTCTTCCCCGTCAGTCTCAGGCAGAAGGATCATGAATTCATCCCCTCCGTAGCGGTAGGCTGAATCCATCCTGCGAAGGGTCCGCCTGATCATCTGTCCCAGTTTTGCCAGCATGTTGTTGACAGCCAGATGGCCATAGGTGTCGTTATAGGATTTCAGATGGTCAATATCCAGCAGAATCAGGGAGAGGGGATTGTGATACCGGATGCAGCGGTCGGTCTCCAGTTTCAACTGCCTGTCAAAATGCCGGAAGTTGTACAGTTGGGTCAGATCATCGGTAATGGCCAGTTTCCGCAGTTTTTCTTTCAGATAACGTTCTCTCAGAACCCGTTTGAGCCGCAGCAGCAGTTCCTCAAACCGCACCGGTTTGAAAACAAAATCACTCGCTCCCCTGCTGATGACCTGCTCATAGGAGTAGTCCCCGTTGAACCCGGTCATTACGATGATCTCAGCATTGTGCTCCTGCCGGATCCGTCCGGTCAGTTCCAGGCCGTCCATGCCGGGCATCATGATATCGGTGATCACGACATCCATGGAACGGTTTCCGAGCGTATCAATTGCCTCCTCTCCGCTGGCCGCCATATGGGAATTGTATCCCACGGTTTCCATAAATTCGTTCATCAGATACCGCACCGTTGCATCATCGTCAACGATCAGGATATGAATATCATTATTGGAAAAGTTCTGCGATACATCAAAATGGCTTTTTCTGATCATAGCACCTGCATCCGGTCCATTGCATGAGGGTTGACATAGTCAGTATCAATCTGATAATAGTGCAGTTTGTTTTTTATGTCCGTTAAGGGTCAAAAAGTCCGGACTCAGCAGAAACAGGGTATTATGAAACCGGACCTGCCAAAACCGCTTTGCAGGCACCTGATTTTATATCACTGAATTTAACCCTTAATTTGCATTTTTAACAATTTTTCAGTATAGATGGAATATCTTCCTGTGTCAACTCAGTTTTGACCGGCAGAGGAAACCCTTTTTCAATATTTTACGGAACTGTCAGAAACCTTATATGGAAAATATCAGAAATTTCAGTATTATCGCACATATTGACCACGGCAAGTCCACCCTGTCCGACCGGCTGATCCAGGCCGCGAAGATCGTGTCTGACCGGGATTTTCATGATCAGATTCTTGACAGCATGGATATCGAGCGGGAGCGGGGCATCACCATCAAAAGCCAGACTGTCTGCCTTCCCTACACAGCAAAGGACGGAAAGCAGTACTGGCTCAATCTGATTGACACCCCGGGACATGTGGATTTCAGTTATGAGGTTTCCCGTGCGCTGGCTTCCTGTGAAGGAGCCTTTCTGCTGATTGATGCGAGTCAGGGGGTCGAGGCTCAGACGCTGGCCAATCTCTATCTGGCTTTGGATCACAATCTGGAGGTTATCCCGGTCATCAACAAGATCGACCTGCCTTCTGCTGACATTGAACGGACACGGGAGCAGATTGCAGAAGATTTGGGACTGGATCCGGAAACCGCCATACTTGCCTCTGCCAAGATGGGAACCGGCATAGAAGATGTGCTGGAAGGAGCAGTGCGTCTGCTGCCCCCGCCCCAGGGAGATCCGGACGCGCCTCTCAAGGCTCTGATCTTTGACTCCCATTATGATTCCTTTCGGGGAACCATTGTGCATTTCCGGGTGTTTGACGGCAGAATCCGGCCCGGAGACATGATCAAATTCATGTCCAATGAGGCAGTTTACAGGGTGGAGGAGGTGGGGATTTTCCAGATTGTCCGGGTTCCGCAGAAGGAACTGTCAGCCGGACAGGTGGGATACATGATCGCGGGCATCAAAACCGTTAGTGACACCCGGTGCGGGGACACCATCACCCACAAATCCCGGCCCTGCGCGGCTCCCAAATCCGGTTTCCGGGACACCAAACCTGTGGTCTTTTCTTCGATATATCCTGTGGCCTCGGATGAATATGAAGATCTGGCTGTGGCCATTGAGAAACTTAAACTCAATGACGCGTCCCTGGTTTATGAAAAAGATTCCTCTGTGGCTCTGGGTTTCGGATTCCGGTGCGGATTTCTGGGGCTGCTGCATCTGGATGTGGTGCAGGAACGGCTGGAGCGGGAATATGATCTGTCCCTGATTCTGACTGCGCCGTCTGTGCGTTACGAGATTGTCATGAATGACGGTCAGACCATTGTTATTGACAACCCTTCCCTGTATCCGGACCCGACCCGGATTCAGCTCACCCGTGAACCCTTTATCCGGGCAGCCATCATTGTGCCGGATCGTTATATGGGAGCGGTTATGACCCTGTGCCTGGAGCGCCGGGGCATCAGCAAAAATTACCAGTATCTCACCAGCAGCCGGCTGGAGATGATTTTCGAGATGCCCCTGGCTGAGATTGTTTATGATTTTTATGACAGACTCAAATCTGTGACACAGGGATACGGTTCCTTTGATTATGAAATAACCGATTATCGGGAAACCGATCTGGTCAAGCTGGATATTCTCATCAATGGTGAAAAAGTGGATGCCCTTTCCCAGCTTGTGCACAGGGATCGGGCAGTGGAAAGGGGAAGAATGGCCTGCGACAAACTCAAAGAGGAAATTCCCCGGCAGATGTTCAAGATTGCGATTCAGGGCGCCATTGGCGCAAAGATCATCTCCCGGTCCACCATATCGCCTTTCCGCAAGGATGTGACAGCCAAATGCTATGGCGGTGACATTACCCGGAAGCGCAAGCTTTTGGAAAAGCAGAAAAAAGGGAAGAAACGCATGAAAATGGTGGGGCAGGTCATGATTCCCCAGTCCGCGTTTCTGGCTGTGCTGAAAACAGACAATGAATAGGAGAAATACAGATGGGGATGACCATAACAGAAAAGATTCTTGCTGCCCATGCCGGTGTGGACAGGGTTGCTCCCGGTGATTTGATCAATGCAAAGGTGGATATCGCACTGGGCAACGACATCACCGCTCCCATTGCCATCCGGGAGTTCCGGGAAAGCGGAGCCAAAAGGGTTTTTGACAAAGACCGGGTGATTCTGGTTCCGGATCATTTTGTTCCCAACAAGGACATTGCCTCGGCCATGCAGGCCAAACAACTCCGGGATTTTGCAAAGGAACAGGATTTGACCTGGTTTTTTGATGCAGGGGAAATGGGAGTGGAGCATTCCCTGCTGCCGGAAAAAGGGCTGGTGCTGCCCGGTGATCTGGTCATCGGCGCGGACAGCCACACCTGCACATACGGCGGACTGGGGGCATTTTCCACCGGCATCGGCAGCACGGATCTGGCTGCGGCCATGATTACCGGCCAGGTCTGGCTCAAGGTTCCGGAAAGCATCAAATTTGTTTACAAAGGTGCTCTCAATCCCTGGGTGGAGGGAAAAGATTTGATCCTTTACACCATCGGCGACATCGGTGTGGACGGAGCGCTGTACATGGCAATGGAATTTACCGGCCCCGTGATTGAGCAGATGGGCATGGCCGGACGGCTTACAATGGCCAATATGGCCATTGAGGCAGGCGGAAAAAACGGCATCATCGCGCCGGACAGGGAAACCGAAACCTGGGTTTCCCAGCGGGCTGTCCGAAAATATGCCGTGTATCAGAGTGACACGGACGCGGCTTATGCCAAAGTGGTGGAATATGATGTCAGCAAAATAGAACCCCAGGTGGCCTTTCCCCATCTGCCGGAAAACACACGGGGCATCAGTGAAGTGGGAGACATTGTCATTGATCAGGCTGTGATTGGTTCCTGCACCAACGGACGGATTGAGGACATGCGCTCTGCCGCGGCAGTGCTGAAAGGCAACAGGGCAGCCAAAGGTGTCCGGCTGATTATCATTCCCAGCACACCCTGTGTATATAACACTGCCCTGAAAGAAGGACTGTTTGAAATATTCACCGAAGCCGGAGCCATCATCAGCCCCCCGACCTGCGGTCCCTGCCTGGGCGGATACATGGGCATTCTGGCCAAAGGAGAACGGGCCATAGCCACCACCAACCGAAATTTTGTGGGACGCATGGGACATCCGGAAAGCGAGGTGTATCTGTCCAATCCAGCGGTCGCGGCAGCTTCTGCTGTGATGGGGAAAATCGGAAGTCCTGCGGAAGTGGTGAAACCGTGATGAGCGGGGGCAGAGCACTTGGAACCGGAGGCTGGAGGCTGTGGGACTTGGAGCGGGGCGCAGGCGGCTGGACGCTGGGAGTTCGCGGCTGGATGCTGAAAACAGAGGAATATGAGGAGATATGCCCGGAATCAGCCGATGAGGACTGGGGCACAGGGGGCTGGGCTTTGGATGACGGTGAATGGATGCCGGAAGCCGGAGACTATGAGGACTGGGGCGGAGAATCAGCCGATGAGGGCTGGGGCGCAGGCGGCTGGGCTCTGGGAGCCTGCGGCTGGATGCTGGAAACCGGAAAACAGAGACGGAAAACAGATGAATTTGAAAACCGTGTCTGGGTGCTGAGAATCGACAATCCGGATCAGCGAACACTGTACTGACAAAATACCCCGCACCCGGGGCCTGATCTGCAATTTTTTAACAACACAGGGAACAAGTATGAAAATATCAGGAAAAATATGGAAATTCGGGGATGATGTGGACACGGATCTGATTATTCCGGCCCGGTACCTCAACACCAGTGATCCCGCAGAACTGGCAAAACACTGCATGGAAGATGCGGATCCGTCCTTTGCGGGAAAAGTGGGAAAAGGGGACATCATCGTGGGCGGCAAGAATTTCGGCTGCGGTTCCTCACGGGAGCACGCGCCCATTGCCATCAAGGCAGCCGGGGTTTCCTGCGTGATTGCCAAAAGTTTTGCCCGGATTTTTTACAGAAATTCCTTTAACATGGGGCTTCCCATACTGGAATGTGAAGATGCGGACAAACTGGAAACCGGGGGAACCCTTTGGGTGGATTTTGACTCCGGCGAAATTGTCCGGCAGGAGACGGGGGAACGATTTTCCTCCCGCCCCATTCCGCCTTTTATGCAGGAACTGGTGCAGAGCGGGGGACTGATGAAGCATATTCAGAAACGCCTCCGCACATGAAAAGTGAAATTCGCAAATCAAGTTCAGATCATGTGAGCGTGTTACAGTCTCATTTTTTATGTTTTGCCACCTTCTCCGGAAATTTTTATTTTAATTGCTGATGTTACGCATCACTGCCATACCCGCGAAAGCAGGTATCCGGAACAGCCTGAAAATACTGGATTCCGGCTTACGCGGGAATGACGGAAAAAGTCAATAAGCACCTGACTTTCTGAGAGGCTGTGTAACATCAGTTAATTATTGCCCAACGGGCCGCGGCAGAGGAAGTTTGACACAGACTGAGTCATCTGCCCCATTGACGAAGGAGTGAAAAGCGCCAGCGTCAACGATAAGTTCACGGGCACAAAGGGTGAAGGGAGCAAATCGGCCGGAACCCTTCTGTGTCCGGGTTCAGTTATCTTTTATTGATTTTATGTTTCATTACTGATTTGCATAATTTTCCGAAATTTTTGTCTTTTTTTCTTTTTTCAAAGTATGACATTTCATTGAAGGCTGTTTCTTTGTTCATCCTGACAAAATTCCGGTAACGTTCTTCCGAAATTATCCCCTCTTTTACAGCCTGCAGTACCGCACATCCGTTTTCATTGGCATGAGAGCAGTTGCTGTATAAGCATTGTGCTGTCAACTCGGCTATTTCATTGAATGTTTCATTAATTCCGGTTAAAACTTCAATATTCCCAAGTTCCCGCATGCCCGGAGTGTCAATTATCATTGCATCATTTTTCAGACTGATCAGGTGCCGCCGTGTGGTGGTATGGCGTCCCTTTCCATTTGCTCTGACCAAATTTGTTTCAAACACATAATCATCCGTGAGACTGTTCAGCAACGTTGTTTTCCCCACGCCTGAGGAACCGAGCAGACAGAATGTTTTTTCCGGAATGAGCATCTCCCTGATTCGGTTCATTCCGCAATGATTGATATTGCTGAATTCAATAACCTGAATGTCCGGCATCAATGCCTGAATCTCAGCAATCTTTCTGTTTCTTTCAGGCTCTGCCAAAAGATCACTTTTGCTCAACAGTACGACAGGCTGAATATTGCCTTCATTGACCATGACAAGGTATCTTTCCAGCCGTCTCAGATTGCAATCCGAACCGAACGACTGAATAATGAAGGCCGTGTCAATATTTGCAGCGATTAACTGATATTCTGTTTTTCTGCCTGCTGTTTTTCTCTTTAAAAGAGATTTTCTCGGAAGTATTTCATGAATGACGGCAAAGGATTCATTGTCATAAAATTTTGCATACACCCAGTCGCCGACTGTGGGAAAGTCTGCCGGAGAATCCGCATTGAAAAGCATCTTTCCGGTTACTTCAGCAAAAACATCATTTTCCCTGTTTCTGATGAGAAAGCTGTCTTTGTTTACGGCAGTAACTCTGGCGATTTGACAATCGGCTGATTTTGAGGAATCCGTTCTGTCCGAAAACCATTTGTCAAAGCCCAATTTGTTTAAATTCATTGGTATATTTTAAGAATTAAAATTGACAGTAAATGAGCACCTGACAGACGGCGGATGAAATCCGCCGGATGCTCGGAGCGAAATGCCCCTGGCGCCAAGCTCACCGGCGCAAAAGGGTGCAGGGAGCGGAACGGCCGGAGCCCTTTTGTGTCCGAGTTCACCTGGATAGTGGGTCAAATCGGTTGATGATGCAGAAAAAAACACTCCCCTCCCCTGA
>CAZDIU010000060.1:0-9255 GCA_964505535.1 uncultured Desulfobacterales bacterium
GCCAGCAGTATGGGCAGTTTTTTCGGATCATTGATCATATCCGCCAGCTTTTTGGGCTCGGCATATTCCTTAATGGCATATGACCGCACCGCAGCCAGCACATCGCCCGGTTTTGCCCCTCTGGGACACATGGCTGTACAGTCTCCGCAGTTGTGACACAGCCATATATCCCCATTGCCCACCAGTTTGTCTTTCAGCCCCCAGGAAGCAGCAATCATTTCCTTTCTGGGAAAAGGTCTGCTGTCCGGAGAAATGGGACAGGCCACCGCACAGGTGGCGCACTGATAACACTTCTTCAGGTCTTGTCCGCCAAGCCCAATCACCTCATTGATAAATCCGACATCGGGCTCAACCACATATCTGTCTGTCATCTTAATCAACCTCCTTTTGATCAGTTGTCAGTGAACAGTCATCTGTTTTCAATGATCAGAAATCCGCAGTGTCTTTCCGAACACCGGATCGCAGATGAAAAACACTGCCTGTTTTTCAGAATCACTGTCTGCCGATCACTGTTCACTGTTCACTGTTTACTGTTCACTGATATCAGAAGCCTTTGAACGGGTTCGGGCCGAGCGCTTCAATGGATTCGACAAAATCGTTGATTATTTTCGGCACTTTGTCATATTCATCAATCGCGATCTCAAACTGGGCCACCCGCTCGACTTCCAGCGCCAGACTTGCCAGGGCATCGCCGATTTTTTTCATACGGATACCGGCCAGTTCACTGCCTTTGACAAAATGGCACTGGTAATCATCGCCGTGCTTGCAGCCAAGCAGGAACACGCCGTCCATGCCCTGGGAAAGCGCATCCTTAATCCAGATCACATTGACAGAACCCAGGCAGCGCACCGGAATCAGGCGCACATCCGCGGAATAGGACAGACCTTTCAGCGCGGCAATATCCAGTGCGGGGAAGGCATCGTTTTCACAGACCAGACCCAGAATGCGGAACGGAGGCTCGGAATAATCATCCGCAGAAGGAACCTTCACGGATTTGACCATGGAGCCGATGCTGTCAATATTGTAGTCCGCAAAACCGATGATGCGTTCCGGACAGGCTCCCATGCAGGTTCCGCAGCGTCTGCACCGGGTGGGATTGGGTTTGGGTGTGCCTTTTTCATCATCATCCAGTGCGCCGAAGGGACATTCCTCTGTACAGCGTTTGCACTGGGTGCATCTCTGGAAGAAGAAATCCGGGAAGGTCATGTCGCCGGAACGGGGGTGAACGGCCACGCCCCGGTTGGCGCATTCCACGCACTGAATGGCTTTGAGTGCAGCGCCGGATGCGTCCTCCATTGCCTCTTCCATGGTCATGCTGCGGCGAATGGCGCCGGCTGCATAGATGCCGGTTCTCTGGGTTTCATAGGGAAAACAGATGAAGTTGGAATCACAGTAGCCGTTGAACAGGCCGATGTCCCGGAAAGCCGGGCCCTGACGGTAGGCCAGATTGATCACCGGATCATCCACCGTGACCGGAACCATGCCGGTTCCCAGCACCACCATATCCGCCTTTACCTGAATTTTTTCGCCCAGCAGGGTGTTGTCAGCCTCCACAATCAGGCCGCTTCCGTTTTTGGAAACCTTTACCACTTCGCCCTTGGTCAGGAAGATGCCGGGATCCTGCTGAACACTTTTGTAGAAATTTTCATTGAGGCCGGGTGTGCGCATATGCTGGTAGAACACATAGGACTTGCCATCCGCATAATCTTCCCGAACATATTTGGCCTGTTTCAGGGCCACCATGCTGGTCACCGCACCGGCATAGCTGAAATCCGCATCACCGGCTTCTCCGCCCGGACTCTGCACAAAGACAACTGATTTGGCCGGACGTCCATCCGACGGACATACCACCGGACCTTTGGCTGCCATTTCCTCAAACTGATGGTTGGTGACAACATCCGGGGAGCTTCCGTACCCCAGATGTGCAAACTCCCCCTCCGCAGGTTTGTACGGACGCCAGCCTGCTGCCAGAATCACAGCCCCGAATTTTTCGCCATTGGGATCAAATTTCAGAATATCGGCTTTGCCTTTGTTGTATTCCAGATACAGCGCGTGAAGTTTTTCAGCATCCAGTTCTTTGCCGGATGCATCCACCTTCATTTCCGGAGGCAGGGGAAAGGGAACGTCAAACTCGATTTTCTCACCGGGTTTTTTCAGGGTGACTGTGAAATCTCCGGGCTGCCCAGCGATACGGGCCACCACGGTACTGGTTTTCACTGTGATATTGGGATATTTTCCCATTTCGTCAATTTTGGACCGGACAACGGAAGGAATCAGGCTGTCATAGGGCCAGCCCACAGGGGTCTGTTTCCGCACCTTTGCCGCATACCCCCCCACATATGACTCCTTTTCCACTATGGTCACATCATATCCCACTTTGGCCGCATCAATGGCCGAGGAAATGCCGCTGAGACCGCCGCCGATGACCAGAATTTTGTTGGAAAAACTGTCCAGTTTGTAGGGTTCAGGCAGCTTGACTTTTTCCACCCGTGCCATGCCCATGCGGATATAGTCTTCAGCCATCATCTGAACACGGTCGAAATTGTCCGCATCCTCTTTTTCCTCTTCGTTCAGTGCAGGAAATTCTGAGCGGGAATGGGACCAGACCACGCCCTCCCTCAGATTGACGCGATCCACAATGCATCCGTCAAACTTGAAAACATCAAAGTTCACCCGGCGGGAGCATGCTGCAATCACCAGCGTGTTGATGCCGCCGTCAACATCTTTCTTTATGGCTTCCAGGCCTTCTTTGCCACAGTAGCAGGAATGGGTTTTGACAGGAAGTCCCTCATCCTCAGGGACACCGCACAAAGCCTTTATATCCAGTGCCTCCCCGATTCCGCACCCTGTGCAGATATATACACCGTATTTTTTATCCATGGATATCCTCCTGGTTTCAGTGATCCGTCAGCATTTCAGTCTTATTTCCGAACCGTATCACTGTTATCTTTTCGCAATGGTTTGAATCGCCTTCAGGGCCATACCGGTCGCATTCTGGTTTGACGAAACCACATCCGCTGGTTTGTTGGCACAGCCTGCCGCAAACATGCCGCCTTTTTCAAAGTCATTGATGACAAACCCGTCTTCCGTGTATTTCAGATCCGCTGGCAGTTTTGCATTCGCGGCTGTGGGCTGCATACCTGTGGCAAGCACGACCATATCAACTGTCTGGTGAATTTTTTCACCGGTCACAGCATTTTCCGCTGTCACAGTGATATTTTTGCTCTCCGGATCCTCGCTGACTGCGGCAACCTTGCCTTTGATAAAGAAGATATTCCCGTCTTCCTTGATTTTATTATAAAATTTTTCATACCGCTGCCCCGGGGCACGGAGATCGATATAAAAGATGTAGATTCTGGCATCCGGATACAGTGCACGGACATAGGTGGCCTGTTTGAGAGAGGCCATGCAGCAGATATAGGAACAGTACGGCAGGTGATTTTCATCCCTGGAACCTGCGCACTGAACAAAAGCAATGCTTTCAGGGGCCCTGTCATCGGAAGGACGCAGGATTTTTCCCCTGGTGGGGCCATTGGCAGCGGCAAGCCGCTCCATCATCATATTGGTGACGATATTCCGGTATCTTCCGAAACCCAGATTGTCAATCCGGTTGGCATCATACGGTTCCCAGCCTGTGGCCCATACGATGGAACCGACATTGAGACTGACCGTTTTGGCTTCCATATCCAGCTCGACAGCATTGTATTTGCAGGCGTCTTTGCATCTTTTGGCATCCTCTGTGCCGATAATCCGGGAAGAAATCACATACCGGGCCGGAAATGCCATTTCATGGGGCAGATACGCTCCCTTGATTCTGTCCATGCCTAAGTTGAATTCATTGGGAACCTCTGTCTGGCAGACTTTTGCGCATTCGCCGCAGCAGGTGCAGTTTGCATTGACATACCTGGGATTGAGTTTCACACTCACTTCATAGTTTCCCGCGGAACCTCCGACCTTCTCCACCTCAGCCAGTGTAAACACTTTGATGTTCGGATTGTCCTTGATCCGTCTGAAATTGATCTCAAGCCCGCAGGTTGGAGGACATAGCTTGGGGAAATACTGATTGAGCTGCGCCACTCTCCCGCCCAGGTAAGGATTCTTTTCGACCAAAAACACCTCATACCCCACTTCAGCAGCTTCGAGGGCCGTGGTCAGGCCGCTGATCCCACCTCCAACAACCATAATGCTTCCGCTGGCAGGGGCTTGTCTGTCTGTTGTCATGCTATCCCTCCGTGCATCGTAAATTTTATTTGATAGTATGGTTTCATCTCTGACTTCCCGTCATCTCTCCCGTGTCAGGTGTCAGGTGTTGAGTGTCAGATTTTTTAATGATTCAGAATAACTGTCACCTGACACACAGCACATAACACCTGACACCTGAACGTAACAAAAACCTCCAGGCATCAAATGACACCCGGAGGTTTTTTTGTTTACTGACTATCGGATCCCGGAATCAGGATGCATTCCGCCTTCCATTATCAGCTAGGAAATAATTTTGATATAGTCTCTCTTGAAGACAGACCATTCCTGCTTGTCCGGATCAAACTTGGAGTTGACAAAGCAGAACCAGTTTTTGTCATCCTGGCCCGGATAGTCGGCCTGATAGTAGAAGCCGGGGTAACGGGTTTCTTTCCGGAACTGGATGTGGCGCAGATGGGATTCCACTGTCCAGATGCGGTGAATGATTTCCCATGCCCGCATCAGTTCATGCAGATCACCGGCTGCCAGCTTCTCGCAGTCTTCGCGCATGGTCTGCAGCAGATCCATGACGATTTCCAGGTTTTTGCTGGTTGTCAGGTAGTATGTGGCAGTGCCAGCACCATACTCATGTGTGGCCTTCATCAGGCGGTACATCATCCCGTTGGGTTTCATGTAGTTGGGGTTGATGTCCTCGGCTGTTGTGTAGGCACAGTGATCCAGATAGGTGCGAACCGGTTTGTAAACAATGTCAACCAGTTCTTTTGCATTCTGCTTCAGGGTCGGCTTGAAATCTTTGAAATCAAGCGCATATCTGACCATCTGTTTCGCGGCGATACGACCCTCGGCATGTGAGCCGGAAGAGAATTTGTGACCGGAGCAGCCCACGCCGTCACCGGAGGTGAACAGACCTTCCACTGTGGTCATGCGGTTGTAAACCTTGCCGTTGCGGGCTTTGATTTTGTAAGCATCCGGGACCCAGTCAAAATTCGGGCCTGATGTCCACAGACCGCAGCAGCCGGAGTGAGAACCCAGCAGGTAAGGCTCGGTGGGCATAACTTCGGAGTTTTTCTTCTCCGGTTCGCAGTTCTGTGCACACCACAGGTTGGCCTGACCGCAGGTCATATCCAGGAAGTCTTCCCATGCTTCGGACTCAAGGTGTTTGAGTTCCTTCTTGTCCATGGTTTTTCCCAGAGCTGCCAGAGCAGTCACGGTGTCCATGATGATGGGGCCGCGGCCTTCCTTCATCTCAACGAGCATCAGATGGTTGCGCAGACAGGTCGGGGTGATGGCGGCTGTTCCGTAAGGAGCGTATTTCTCCAGTTCTTTCTTTGCATGATCACTGGTGGCATAGTTCTCGCCCAGGCCATTGAGGGTTTTGGCTTTGAACAGCAGGAACCATGCACCGACCGGGCCGTAACCGTCTTTGAAACGGGCCGGGGTGAAACGGTTTTCCATCATGGAAAGTTCAGCACCGACTCTCATGGCCAAAGTGGTGGTGGAACCGGAGTTCCATACCGGATACCAGGCACGGCCTTTGCCTTCGCCGACCGAACGGGGCTGATAGATGTTCACAGCGCCGCCGCAGGCAACCATCATGGTTTTGCATTTGATGATGTAGACTTTGTTTTCCCGCACAGAGAAGCCGATGGCACCGGCAATCTGATTCGGGACATTGGCATCCAGCAGCAGTTCAACAATGAAAACGCGCTCCAGGATGTTGGCGTCGCCCAGCGCTTTTTTGGCAGCTTCGGCAACCACTCTTTTGTAGGATTCGCCGTTGATCATGATCTGCCATTTGCCGGTGCGGACAGGTGTGGCGCCGGCTTTCAGGGTGCCCATTTTCTGGCCTTTTTTGCCGTCCAGGTTTTTCCCGTCCTCGGTTTTCTTCCAGATCGGCAGTCCCCATTCCTCAAACAGATAGACCGAATCATCCACATGGCAGCCCAGGTCGAAGATCAGATCTTCACGCACAATACCCATCAGGTCATTGCGGACCATGCGGGTATAGTCATCCGGAGTGTTGGTTCCGACAAATGTGTTGATGGCGGAAAGACCCTGGGCAACAGCACCGCTTCTTTCCATTGCGGCTTTGTCGCACAGCAGAACAGTCTGACCGTCCTTCATCCATTTTTTGATTTCAAAAGCGGTTCCGCATGCGGCCATACCACCGCCGACGATCAAAATGTCAACTTCTTTTTCAACAACTTCCGGATCCCTGACGGCTTTGAGTTCACCCTTGGGTTTGTTCGGTAATGCCATACTTTATCCTCCTTAAAAAATTTAACTGATAATTGATCGTTTCAGATTCTTTTGCAAAAAATGAAAGGGACTATGCCAAAGCCTGGGGTTTCGGAAGGGTTCTGCCGTCCGCTTCCTCGGTGCTCAGCAGTTCGCTTTCCAGATCTTTGCCTTTCAGATTTTCATAAGCGTTGGCAGCGCCCTCAGGAGTTGTACGGATGGGGAACTTAAAGCGTTTGATAAGGCCGTTTCTGAATTTGCAGGTCCACATAACATCTTCTGTACCCATCATCGGCATAATGCTGCTTCCCATCGGTACGAAGTCTGCGTAACCTCTGACCTCAATGGCCTGGGTGGGGCAGATTTTTACGCAGGAAAAGCATTCCCAGCACTGATCCGGCTCCTGGTTGTAAGCTTTCATTGCATTGGGGTCCAGCACCATCAGGTCGTTGGGGCAGATGTACATACAGGCTGTTTTGTCACCACCCTTGCAACCGTCACATTTTTCCTGAATCACAAAACTCGGCATTTACAATACCTCCTCTTAACATTGTAGAATTAAAGGTTTACAATTACGTCAGAGTTACTCGCGGACAAAAAGATGCCGTCTGCACCTCCTTTCGTAAATTCAGCCGAAAAACTTTTTTCCGACTGTTAATGCCCTTCCAAAAATATAAAGAACAGAGGAACCCGTCTCAGGTTATTTACCAAAGAATACATTTTACACTATAATTGGAACAAAGTAAATATTTTTTTTTGTTTCTGCTGATTTTTTTCCTGAACCCCGAGATTCCGTTCTTCCGGAGGCTCCCGCATTTCTGATATACAGAAAATATAACTGCCTGACAATTTTATCATAGAACAACTCCCGGGCAGACACTTCCTCAGACACAAAAAAGGCCGCAGTTTTCGTAACACCCTTTAGTTCAGATGTCAATCGTTTTCAGATTTTCCGCCTTTCATACCCCACCCTGTTTCAAAACAGGGATCCAGCAGTGACAGGATTCGGGGCCTTCTTTCTGTTCCCGCCTCAATGCCGTTAAGTTAAGGGGCGGACATTTCGGCTTCCCCTTTTTTAAAGGGGAACCGAGGGGGATTTCCGGGCGGTTAAAGAAAAATTCCCCCTGCCCCCTCTTTACAAAAGGGGGGAGAAAAAAGGCTTAACTTAATGGCATTGGTTCCCGCCTCCCTTCGGTTTCTTCCACGGACTCCACCTGATCTGATTTATCAAAACAACTATCTCAGATTCTTTTAAAAATACAGGTTCTCCAATGAGTTTTGCGGGATATTTTTCCGGATGCCTGTTGTCGCAGGCATGACGTCTGTTCCCGCGAAAGCCGGAATCCGGAGTTTCCGCAAAACAGATTGAAGAACCAAAACATATTTCTGCAAATTTCTGGAACATGTCTCCGGTTCTGCCTGGTGAAACATTGCCTTGTGAAAACCTGCGCATGTTGACAATCTCCGGCAGAGGATCAATTTTTTGAATTCCAAAACGAAGTCAATGACACAAAAAATCCACGGAGAAAATTATGGAAAACAAAAATGAGGAATACGAAGTCATCCCCCTTTCACCGGATGATGTCTTCCCTTTTTCCTGCTCACAGAAAATTTCCTGTTTTAATGAGTGTTGCAGGGATATCAGTCAGTTTCTGACACCTTATGATATTCTGCGGCTGAAAAACCATCTGGGTCTTCACTCAGATGAATTCCTGAAACAGTATACCACACAGCATACGGGCCCGGAAACCGGGCTGCCTGTAATCGTTCTGCGTCAGGATCAGGCTTCTGACATGAAATGTCCTTTTGTCCGTCCTGAAGGATGCAGTGTTTATGAAAACCGCCCTTCCTCCTGCCGAACCTATCCTTTGGCCCGGCTGGCTTCCCGCTCAAGGGAGACCGGAAAAATTGCGGAACAGTATGTGCTTCTGCGGGAGGATCACTGCAAAGGCCATTTTGAGAATCATCAGCAGAGTGTGCGGGGCTGGGTGAAGCAGCAGGGGCTTGAGGTTTACAATGAAATGAATGATCTGATGATGGAGATCATCTCTTTGAAAAAACAGGTTCATCCCGCTGCCCTGGATTTCAGGGAGAAGCATATTTTTCATATGGCTCTGTATGATCTGGACAATTTCAGAACCCATGTGTTTCAGAACCATCTGCTGGAAAAACTGGGTGTATCCTCAGAGGAACTGGACACAGCCCGGGAAGATGATGTGATGCTGCTCCGTCTGGGCCTCCGATGGATAAAATATGCTTTTTTCGGTGCAAAATGAACGCTGGTTCAGCAAACGTATTGCATACACCTTTGAATTTCAAAGTGTAGCGAAATGATTTCCCTCCTGAGAGGGGGCTTTGCAGACCTGCCCCTCAGGAAGGGATTCTGCAAGGTTCAGCATGGTCATACACTGTTCAGCAAATGACGTTCAGCAGCAGAAGGGATGCGAAATGGAACTCAGCGGCAAAGTTGCACTGGTGCTCGGTGCGATCAAAGGCATTGGAAAGGGAATAGGGCTGGCCCTGGCTGAAGAAGGGGTGAAACTGGCGCTCAATCATTTTGACTGGGAGGAAAGTCTGGCGGAGATGCAGAGGGATTTTGCGGCCTCCGGAGCGGAGCATCTGATTGTGAAGACAGATCTGCGGGACACAGAAGCCATCCCCGGACTGATTCGGCAGACAATGGACCAGTTCGGAAGGCTCGACATCCTTATTAATAACATTGAGAGAGGCGGATGGCCCGTGGTTCACGGCCCCTATGTCAGGCAGCAGTGGGATCTGGAAATGGCCCGGATTGAAGAAATGGACAGTGATGAGGTA
>CAZDIU010000060.1:9265-20166 GCA_964505535.1 uncultured Desulfobacterales bacterium
GTCCCGAAAAGGTCAAGGTCGAATTCTGTTCGCAAATGGAAACCACGCTCCGGGCCAAACAGTGGATTTTTGAGTCTGCCCTGCCCCATCTCAAGGCATCCGGGGACGGAGTGGTCATCAATTTTTCCTCCATAGCAGGCATTGCGGGGCGTTCCGGCCCGGCCAGCTATATTTTCAATGAGGGATATTCTGCCGCAAACCGGGGAATCTCCCTGCTGACCGAAACATGGGCGCGGCTGGGTGCGCCTGAAGTCCGGGTCAATGAAATCATGCTGGGCATCTTTGAAACCCGGCACGCACAGCACACCAGAGGATGGGGACTGCTGACGGAGAAACAGAAACAGGCTGTTTTGGATCATATCCTTCTGGGACGCACCGGCCAAATTGATGATGCTGTCAGGGCAGTGAAATTCATCATCAAAGATGCACCTTACATGACCGGGACTGTGCTGCGTCTTGACGGCGGTTATGTGCTGGGCGGGGAGAAAATCGCTCCCATGCCGGTGGGACAGGATCGCTGAACCGGATTCAGACAGTATCCCGGTTCACGGGATTTCTGTGAAAGTGGAAACATCCATTTTCCAGTATATTCCATCTGGATCATCTGACCTGGGCGCATAATTGAGGGTGAATCTGTAACGTATCCCCTGATATTCAGCACAGAGATTCAAATCCAGTGCGGCTCCCACCAGTATGCAGCCTTCTGCTCCGCTTTCAGCCTGTGCAAAGGTGGGGATATCCATTTTCCAGTATATTCCAGATGGATCATCCGGAAAATATTCCAGAAGAAAGGTATAGAAATTTCCCATGTATTCCGCACAGATGTTCAGATCAAGACTGTCCGGGACCTGTATGCAGGAATCCTCCAAAGAGGGAAGCATGACCAGCCCGCTGCCGAATACATTGTCTTTTCCCGGCTCTCCCAAATCCAGAGCATTCTTTTCCAGATATGCCTTCATCTGTGCGGGCGTGTAATCCGGATGTGCCTGCTTAACCAAAGCGCACACACCGGCTGCATGGGGAGCGGCTGCGGATGTGCCGGGAAAGCCCTCTGTTTCGTATGTCCGGGTGGATACCGCGTCCGGAGCCACCACATCAGGTTTGATCACATCATCCGCATTGGGACCCTGGGAACTGTAGGATTCAATGGCACAGGGACTGTTCCAGGGAACCGCTCCCACGGTAATGACGTTGGGATTGTCCGCAGGCGGAGCCATTTTCACGGTTCCCACCGGCAGATAATATTTGAAACTGGCAAAGCTGTCCGCGCCGATATTGAGGGAAACCACCTGATCCGGTGCATCATATTTTTTCACATGCGCATAGTACCGCGTACCGAACCTGGGGTAAAAAAGGCAGACTTCCATTGGGAAAAAAGGCACCTGTGCCTGAATCAGCGTCGAGTTTGTTATATTTTTTCCGTTCTGATCCATAATATACAGATCATAATCATCTGTTGTATCTCCCTCACCCCAGGCCAGAACCACATACACGGGAATGCCATAGTAAAAATAGTCCGGCATCACGATTTCATTTCCGTTTTCCGTTTCGGAAAAATTGAGAAATCCGTCCCCGTCCGTATCCGTGAATATGGATTTCCAACGCTTTTCCCCGTCATTTCCCGCAGCCTGCACCCATGTGACCCCTCTGGAAACCGCGTCATCAATTGTCTGTTTCCACTGTTCCCGGATTGTGTCCAGTTCCTCCAGCTGCAGGGAGGCATAATAGGAGGAAAATGAGGAACCATAGGCAATTTGATAAATCAGTTCCGCAATGATGCTGTAATTGATGCCAATGGAACTGCTGACCACATGCACGCCCTGGGAAGCAAGCCAGCCCACCGCGTTGTGAAAATCCACATCCCAGTCCCCCGCGTTGACCAGATACATCTGTGCTTCCGGTGCAATGTCATGCACAATTTCCGCACAGGCTGTTCCATGATAATCAGACAGAAAATCCCTGGATGATCCCATGATTTTGGTTGTGAGATAATAGGGCAGTTCCGTTCCCTGCAAGTTTGAGTAACCTTCAAACCCCAGATCAACCACCCCTGCCTTCACACCTTTTCCGGTCAGCCCGCTGCTGTGCCATTGATCAGCACGGACCACACGCTTTCCTTCGGAAATGAACGAACGGGTCCGGGGTCTCACAGTTTTTTTCAATACCCTGATTTCCGGCCATCCGGCCAGTGTTTCAATCTCTTCCGCAGATATTGTCACCTGCACCTTGTTGTACGCATGGCTGCCAATGCTGCCGCCCAGTGCCCTGATTTTATTTGTGAACTGGGCAAGCACATTGTCCGGCAGTGCTTTCAGATGATCCGCATTGAGCACAGCCACAATGCTGATCTTTCCGGAAAAGTTTTTCCGGTTCCGCAGAGACAGGGAATCCTGCCGGGATTCCAGAATCTCTTTGCGGAGAAACGGGCCGATTTTCGGGGAAAGGCTGTTACAGTCTTCCGCCCATGAAACAGACACGAGAATGCCGACAAGGATAAACGAAAATATAACAGAGATACGATGCATGACAGCCTCCTTTGCTTTTCTTTGTCAAACAGAATTCCGTTTGCACGATACTCCCTTTCTCTCCCTTTTTCAACCGGAAGCGTCTTTTATGTCTCCGCTGTTTTTAAAAACAATTGACATCCGGGTGGCAATCCCCTATTGTCTGTATTCTTTGATATGAAGGTCGGGAATACCGGAATTGATGTTCTGCGATCCGAAAGTCTTACAATTTTATCCTTAATTTTTTCCCAATGGAAACAAAAAAACACACAGCTTTGTCCATACTGGCGGTCAGCAGAGAACCGCATCTGTGCAGTGCGCTGACAGCCTGTCCGGAACAGGAATGCCGCGTGTTTCCTGCTGAAACCGTACTGAAAGCGCTGGATATGCTTTCCCATACGCCCTTTGACATCCTGCTTGCGGATCTGGAAGACTGCAAAAAAGACCTCGTAAAACTTTTTGTAATGGCAAAAAAAAAGGAACCCGGTCTGCACCTGGTGACTGCAATGGACCCGGACACCGTGCTTCCGGAAGGAAAAATCAGAGAGCACAGCCTTATCACTTTTATCGGAAAACCGTTCACTGCCGATGAATTCGGACAGGAGATTCAATCGGCAATGCAGGATGCGGAGAGGCGGAAACATCCCCTGCGCATGTTTGATGCGGTTCTTCTCTATTCCCTGTGCAGGGAAAATCTGATGCTCACAGTCACGCGACAGATCTCAACAGAAAAAACTTCCGGAAACATCTGTTTTGAAAATGGGGGAATCAGGAGCGCTGACTGCGGCTCCCTGCTTGGAGAGGATGCATTTTATGAAATCATGCGATGGGAAAATGTCCGGTTTGCTGAGCGCCGGGGGGAAACAGCAAAATTCAGGGATATTACCCGTACCAGAGACGATCTTCTTCTGGAAGTGATCCGGCATTCGGATCAGGAAATCCGCATGATGGCAACCCAGGAATTCCGGGTGGATGAAGTGTGCCCGGATTCATCCGTATCCGCGGCATCCGATGGATCGGAAAAAAAGGCCGGGGAACAGAACCCCAGCGAAGAGGAACTGACAGCCCTTGCCTGCCGGCTTGGCATTTGCAAAATCCTGAAAGAACTCAGGGAAGGGATGGACAGCCTGGAAAATGCGTTTGTGACAGACAGGGAAGGCGTGATATTGGCAGAACTGTATTCGGAAAGCGCACAGCCCCTGCACCGTATTCTCATGAATGCACTGAATTTCTGTTACAGGCAGCAATCTCTGTGGCCCGAATCAGAGGGACTTGAAGAAATGATCCTCTTCTGCCGGAAGGGCATCATCATGCTCTTTCCTGTTTCAGACATGGGTATTATGGGGATTGCCGCGCGGCATCACAATTTCGGTCTGGTCAGGCAGAATTGTGAAACTGCCTCAGCCCAAATTGAAAAAATTCTCAGACAAGGAAACATGCAGTGTCAGAATGCGAACGCATCCGGGATGTTCTGAAACATCTTGTGGCCGATATACACGGAACCGAGGAAGCCTCTGTGCTGGAAGAGGACGGAACCATTGTCTGCTGTTTTCCGGAAAAAAGTGAAAATGCCGTAATTTTCACTGTGGATCTCCTGGCCGGAATCGGAGAGGACATGCCTGCGGACATGGGAGAGATGACCGGTCTCATTATCAAAGGAAAAGAGCATTTTGCAGCCTGTTACCGGATACCGGACATGGATACGGTTCTGGGACTGTATGGAAAATCCGCGGTGAATTTCGGGCTGCTGAATTCCGTTTCCCGGAGTGCATGCGCCAGAATCCGGGAAATTCTCTATGTGCCGGAATAACTGACTGCATTGCCTTTAAAAAAGGGGAAACAGGAGAACATGAGCGGCATTGTGAACAAATCCCTTGTGCTTGCCTTTCTTTCCGTTTTTTTCACCATCCCCTGGTTTCACTATCTCATCTTCCTGGCCCCGGAAAAAGCTCTGCTGCCCATGATTCCAAATCCGAATGCTGTACTGACTGCCGAACTCCTTCTTCTCTTTGTCATCTGCTTTCTTTCGTCCATGACCGGTTTCATTTTTTCCAAAAGAGCCGGGCTTCCGGGTTTCGGAACAGCGGAAAACTGGATGCATTCCCTTCCCCTGCTTGTCTTTCTGGGATTTGGCATGATTGTTTGTTCCTGGCTGCTCTTTGATCGTCATTTTATACAGATTTCGCCGGTTTCCTATCCGGATCATCCGGCATATCTTCTGTTTTTTCCTCTTAAGGGAGCGCTTACAGATGAAATCATCATGCGTTTCTGCCTGCTGACGATCTGCATCGGTCTTCTGCGCCGCAGACTCGCGGGAATTTTCATTGTATCCCTGTTCGCTTCTCTGCTGACCCTGAAATATTTCCGCTTTATCGGCATTTCTCCGGGCTTCAATTATCTTTTTCTCATGCAGATGCTGCTCTCCTTTGTTTCCAATTTTCTGCTGGGATATGTGTATGTCACCCGCGGCCTTCTGTCTTCCATGACCCTGAAACTGATCTTTGGTGCCAAATATGTGCTGATTGTTCTTTTCCGGTCATGATTTCCCTTGACACTTCCAAATCATTTGCATACTCAGCAAGAAAAAAAGAAACGCTCATTCAAAGGTGAAGAAAACATGTATGCACTCCAGTTGGAACAGATTGGAACTCTGAAAGAAAAAGAAATTCCCATCCCCAAACCCGTATCCGGTGAAGTGCTGCTTGGTGTCACGCACTGCGCTGTGTGCCGGACCGATGCCAAAATGTGGAATCAGGGACAGCGGGATTTGATTCTGCCCAGAGTTTTGGGGCATGAAATCTGCGGCATCCTGCCGGAAAGCGGAAAGAGATTTGCGGTATGGCCCGGAAACTCCTGCGGACACTGTGTCTTCTGCCAAAGCGGACTGGAAAATCTGTGCCCTCACATGCAGATTCTGGGATTTCACAAAGACGGCGGATTTGCCGAATATGCGGCTGTGCCGGAAAAAAGTCTGATTCCTGTGCCTGATGGCCTGGGCAGTGAACTGGCCTGTCTGGCCGAACCGCTGGGCTGCACCTTGAACGCGATGGAACAGGCCGGAGTGAAAGAAAATCAGAACATGCTGATATACGGAGCAGGCCCGGTGGGACTGATGGCTGGAATGTCCGCCCGGTATCTGAAAGCAGTTCCCTTTGTCCGGGAAATCCGGCCCGAACGCATCCTGCAGAGCAAAACATTCCGGGAGCAAATCGGGATGGAATTATGCGAAAATGACTTGGAATTTGACCTGGTCATCAATGCTGCTCCTTCCACAGACACCTTCACAGACGGCCTGCCCCGTGTCCGTCCCGGCGGCTGCTTCTGCCTGTTCAGCGGACTGACAGACGGAAAAAAGATTCCCTCTGCCCTGCTCAATGAAATCCATTACCGTCAACTGCGGGTATGCGGCGCATACGGATGCACCAAAAAACAGATGGAAACAGCGCTGGACATTCTCATGGAATACAGCCGTGAAGCTCCCATGCTCACAGAAAAACAGATTGAACTGCATCAGGTTCCGGAAATCCTGCCCCGGATACTGGCAGGGCCGGCGATGAAATTTATTGTGAAACTCCAGTGAAAAACAAATTGAGAGTATTAATGGGAAACAGAAGGGATTTAACAGAAATTTTTGGATATGCTCCTGATGATCTGAGCAGGCAGGCCCGAATGCTTTGGAATTTGGGAGCCTGTCCATTTGTCAATAAGGCATGTGTCAAATACAATCATGATCAAAGTATTGTATATGGAACATGCAGTGTTACTTCTCCGTATGGCAATATTGTCATCTGTCCGAACAGATTGTATGCAAATGATTATGAAAGCATTCGATGGGTTGCAAAAGATGCTTTTGGAAAGAAAAGCAGATTGTATTTTTTTGATGAATTCATCAAAAAAAGAGAGGAACTGGATAATTGCGTTGTTGCATTAGGCAAAAATTCAGAGAAAGAAGTGCAACTTGGCAATTCATTGTCAATGGATTGGGTACTTGCCCGGATTGCTGATCAAAAACTTGAAGAATATGCAGGAATTGAGGTTCAGAGCATAGACATCACCGGCAATTATCGTGATGCCTGGCACGCATACAACAATCTTCCTCAAAATCCCTCACAAACATCATTCCCCTCTTCCAGACATGGACTGAACTGGGCAAATGTTCATAAGCGGCTGATTCCCCAACTGATCAGAAAAGGTATTGTATATTCAAAATCATCATTGGTCCAAAAAGGCCTGTATTTCATTATTCCGAATATTGTTTACAGGAAATTTGAAGATATAACAGGCAGTATTCCGGAGCAAAATGAGGCAAAACGTAATACAATAACCGTTTGCACATATGAATTGGGAGCAGATGTTGAACATGGCAGGCAAAGAACGCTTACCCCTGTCAGAACTGTCAGATTTCTCCTTGAAGAATTTGCCCAGAGATTCATTCAGGGACCTAATTTGCCGTCAGGAGAGCAGCTTGACGAAGCTGTAATGAGAACAATCGGCATAAGGAAGAAATGATGTTTAACGGAATCAGCTTTAAACAGCCTGATTTGGAGTTTGGGCAGGCAGAAAATATCAATGATGCGGTTCATCCTGTTCCCATTGACAGGAAATTCAATACTGAACTTGCTGAAAATCTTGCAAAAATTGAATCTTACAACAAACATCTGTACAGACCCAATTCCTATCTGCACAAATGGTGGGCGCGGCGCTGCGGGACAACCTTTCGCTCCATTTTAAAGCATCTGGTTCAGGAAAAAGCAAAACAGGATTATTACTCTCCGGGAGGACTGGAAGGGCAGATTATTCTGGATCCCATGATGGGCGGGGGAACCACACTTCATGAAGCCATACGCATGGGAGCGAATGTCATTGGCGCGGATATTGATCCCATACCGGTGTTGCAGGCCCGTGCCACACTGACCCAAATGCCTTTGAAAACCCTTGCAAAACAGTTTGGGCATTTTTTTGATTCTCTTTGTGCAAAAATTGGACACTGTTACCGCACTGCCTGCCCGGTTTGCCAGTCTGACAGTGAACTGCGGTTTGTGCTGTACGGAATCCGGCGCAAATGTGAATGCCGGGAAGCGGTGTTTGTTGACAGTTATGCACTTCGCCATAACAATGACGGTTCCAAGATACATATCTGCCCGGATACATACAATATTTTCCACAACAATCAGATTGTCAGCAAATCTGTGCATCATTGTGATCTTCCCCTGCTGGAAAAAAAAGACAGAACATGCTCCTGCGGCAAAACCTTCAGTGATGATATTTCCCTGCCGTATTATCAAAGATATATTCCGGTCGCTCTCTCAGGAGAATGCCGGGAACACGGGCTTTTTTTCTCTGCACCACAGCAATCGGATTTGGATTTGATTTCCCTTGCTGATTCCATGCGCCCCAGTCTGGGTTTTGACAAAGATGGTTTTGGTATTCAGTCCGGCCCCAAATCCTCTGATCTGATCAGACGCGGCATATACAGTTATCCGGATTTGTTTTCCGGCAGGCAACTGCTCTTTCTTCATACAGCCATTGGAGAACTTCAGCAGGTGGAATATCCCGCAAAACTGAAACTTGCCATGCTTGTGTCAACATCCCTGGAATTCAATTCCATGCTGTGCGGATACAAAGGGGTTGCCAAATACAGAGCCGGAGCCATCCGCCATACCTTTACCCATCATGCCTATTCCTTTCCCTGCACAGCTCTGGAAAACAATCCGGTTTCTGTTTCAAAGTCTTCCGGCACGTTGCGCAGTCTTTTTCACAGCAGACTTGTTCGCGGGCATACATGGGCCATGAAGCCTGTGGAGCGGTGTTTTGATAAGGGAAAGACAGGCAAAGTGCCGATTCCGGGGGAGCGTGATTCAGGAAGGGAATATAAAGAGATTGCTGATTTAAAACAGGGTTCTGGCCGTTTTCTGCTGATACAGGGATCTTCCGCGAATCTTGCTTTGCCGGACAGATGCGTTGATCATATTGTAACAGACCCGCCCTATTTTGACAGTGTTCAGTACGCTGATCTGGCCGCCTTTTTTCGGGTATGGCTTCGGAAAATGCTGCCTTCGGAACTTTGTCAGGACTATGCAGGGGAAGGAGCTGCTGTGGAATCATCCGCGAACGGTCAGTATGAATCGGTTCTGAAAGATATTTTTTCGGAATGTCACCGTGTGCTGAAAGACGGAAACGGACGACTGATCTTTACCTTTCACCATTGGAATCCCAGAGCATGGGCAGGACTTACCATTGCTTTGAAACATGCCGATTTCAGGCTGATTAACCGTTATGTGATTCATTCGGAAAATCTGGCATCGGTGCATATTGTGAATCAGAATTCTTTGACCCATGATGTGATTCTGGTGCTGGCAAAAGCAGGGAATGCTTTTGTTCCACAATGGGAATTCCCTGAAAATATAAATAAAAATCACAGTCATACCTTTTGCGGCCAATGCGGTGTTTTGCTGGGCTGCCTGCTGAACAGTTCTTTTACGGATAATGAAATTCATCAGATATGGTCAGATAGAATCTGATAAAATTAAGCATTAAACATTCAACAATAACCATTAAGGACAGCAAATGTCATCAGAACTTCATCTTCGTGAATTCGGCCGCCAGATCTGTGCGGTAGCGGCAGGAAAATTTCTTTCCCGTGAGGAAACCTGTGAGGCATACCGCCAGATTATTATGAATGAACAGCCGGAACTCCAGCAGGGAGCCTTTCTCATGGCCCATATTGCCAGAGGCCCGTCTGTGGAGGAACTCTCCGGGGCATGGGACGCGCTGGATCGCTATGACACAGCCAAGATCCGGGTAAATCTGGAAGGCCCGGTCTGCGACATCGTGGGAACCGGTTCTGATCCGGTGAAAACCGTGAACTGCTCCACCCCTGCGGCCTTTATTGCCGCCGCGTGCGGCCTGCCAATTGCCAAAAAAGGCGCCCGTCTGGTGACAGGTGTTTCCGGCGCGTCTGACATTCTGGAAATCATTGGCGTGGATTTGAATGCTCCGCTGTCACGAGCAGAAAAATGTCTGGAAAAACACGGCATCTGCTATCTGCCGGGAGAGGCTTTTCTCAAATCCGGCTGGGCGCGGCTGATCCGCTCCATGCGTTTCACCTCGGCCTTCAACATCATCGGCCCTCTGACCCGTCCCTGTGAGCAGACCCGCTCCATTGTCATTGGCGCATATGCTCCGGCTGTCTGTGATCAGTTGATTGCCATTCTCAGGGAAATCGGAATGCCTTCTGCCCTTGCCCCTTTTGGCAGGGTGGAGGGAATGGAACCAGACCAGGGCATGGATGAATTTTCTCTTGCAGGCCCCACCCGTGTGGTGGAACTGCGAAACGGAAATACAGAAATCTATGAACTGACCCCGGAAGACTTTGGTCTGAAAACGGCTCCGCTTTCCCGGATTGCCAGCAGCAGAACCGCTCATGAAAACACCCGGCGCATCCTGAATGTCCTGACCGGTCAGTATGATACACCGGAAGCGAATTTTTTCTGCATGAATGCGGCCGCGGCTTTGTACGTTTCCGGTTTTGCAAACACCTACGCGCAGGGAACGGAAATGGCAAAAACCGCTCTGGCTGATGGCCGGGCTTACAAAAAAATGCTGCAGCTCATTGAAATGCAGGGCAGTTGAAAAGGAAAAAAACATTGTTCGGAACCATTGTGAACACACTGGCCATCCTTGCAGGCAGCCTGATCGGTCTGATTCTGAAAGGGGGCATTCCCCAAAGATATATGGAAACCGTGATGCAGTCCATCGGCCTGGCTGTCATGCTCATCGGTCTCAAAGGAGCGTTCAACTGCAATGATCTGCTGCTGGTCATCTTCAGTCTGGCCATTGGCAGTGTCATCGGTGAAATGATTGACATTGAAGCCTGGCTGGAACGGCTGGGGCAGTGGCTGGAAAACCGGTTTTCCAGCACCGGCGGAGGAATTGCCAAAGGATTTGTGGCAGCCAGTCTGCTGTTCTGTGTCGGTTCCATGGCGATTGTGGGGTCCATGGAAAGCGGTCTGACCGGCAACCACCAGACCCTGTTCGCCAAATCCGTGCTGGACGGGGTTTCCTCTGTGATTTTTGCATCCTCTCTGGGACTGGGAGTTATCTTTTCCGCAGGTTCCGTGTTTCTCTATCAGGGATTCATCACACTTGCGGCCGCTGTGATCAAACCCTTTCTGATTCCGGAAGTGATCGCGCAGATGTCTGCCGTGGGCGGGCTGCTGATTATGGCCATTGGCATCAATATCCTGGAAATCAGAAAGATCAAGGTGGGCAACATGCTGCCCGCCATATTCGTGCCGTTGGCGTATTACATATTGAAAAAGCTGTTTATGTAACAAAGACGGACGGAATTTCATCCCATCCCGTTACAGGACACAGGCCCGTAACCGCAGCAAAGAT
>CAZDIU010000061.1:0-19723 GCA_964505535.1 uncultured Desulfobacterales bacterium
TTGATAAACTTCCATCCGGCTAAAATTTAATGTGTAAAAAGTGGGACACACCCTTGAAATGAGAAAAACTCGTTTCTTTGCAGAAATAAAGCTCATCTGTTTTTCCGTCTGACAGATACCGAATACACCCTGTCGTTGTCTCTTATATTTCTGTATGTGTATACTTTATTCATAAATAAAGACTGTCAATATTGTCCATAATTTTTTATTCTATTGATTTTATTTATTTTAATTCACAGTGTTTTGAACATTCCCTTGTTCAGAACTCTGTCAATAAGTCCCGGCTTATGAACATGTTTTTTTCTTTTGTTCATAAGACGGGATTTATTGACATTCTGTTGACAAAGTTTTGAACAATGATAAAAACACAGACTGTCTCACCGGATAAAACGGTATATGTATCATAATTTGGACAGAAAGGGATTGTTATGGAAGAAGGGATTGTCAAAAAGCTGGATCTTGATAACGGACTGGTGCTGAGAATAGTGGATGAATCCAAGAAGCTGGTGGGAGACCGATGGCTGGTCAGATGCGCCGCCCGGATCGATGTCCCGGCAGACTGTGTGAAAAAACAGGAAAACGGGCCGAATGCCGAGGATGTTCGGGCGGCTCTGGGAGATACGATCCGTTTTGAGCAGAAACGGGAACGCAATTTTATCGGGGAAAAAGAAAAGGAGGAGGTGTTTGAATCCTTATGCTCATTTTTTCTGGATACCTCCCTTTCCTATCTGGCCCATCCGGAATTTGGCCCAAAATTCATTTTAAAAAAATACAGGGAGTATCTGAACAATTTCGGGAGAATTCAGCAGAAGTGAATATGTGAACAGAATTTTTTTTTGTGTTTTTTCCCATTTTCCCAAAATCGGGAATCCGGTGTTTTCATCCGGTTCCGGATTCCCATTCTTGCAGGAATGGGGGATTTGCCAAATTTTTGCAGGCTTGGTATGATTTGACTTGATTTATGGAGAATGATTGTATAAATTCCCTCATATGAAAAAAACGGAAATTTTTCAACTTCGGAAATATTATTTGGCAGGATCATGGAAAATATAAAAAAAATAATATATTCGGGGTCCTTTTTTCTTGCTGTTCTGATGTGGATGCCTGTGCTGTCTGCGCCGGTTCATGCAAACATCTATATGTACATGGATGAAAACGGTGTGATGCATTTCACCAATGCCCCCACATCCGGCCGGTACAAACTTTTCATGCGGGGGGATACCGATGTGGGTAACTATTATTCCTCTGACAAATATGATCATTATATTGCGCTGGCCGCAGAAACCTACGGTGTGTCCTTTCCTCTGGTGAAAGCCGTCATAAAGGTGGAATCCAATTTCAATCCCAGGGCTGTTTCGCCCAAAGGAGCGCAGGGACTGATGCAGATTATGCCCGGAACTGCCAAAATTCTGAAAGTCTATGATCCCTTTGATCCCTGGGAGAACATCATGGGCGGAACCCGCTATCTGCGGATGCTTCTGGATCGTTTTGACGGAAAGCTGAAACTGGCCCTTGCCGGTTACAACGCGGGACCGCTGAATGTGGAGCAGTACAAAGGAGTCCCGCCCTTCAGAGAAACCCAGGATTATGTTGACAGAGTGATCAAATATTACCGTCACATGAAAAACAATTCCTGAGTCTGAGACATATTTCACATAGGAGCGCTTGTCTGCTCCCACTCAAAATTGAACCATTATCATCATCAGTTTTATCCCCTGTCATTTTTCTCAGCAATTGATACACCGGATTGGCACAGTTCATGACCCATGATGAGAAAATCGTATTGATTGAACGATATCTGCATGCTTACAGCACCTTTGACATTGAAGGCATGCTGGCAGTCATGCACCCGGATATTGAGTTTAAAAACATATCTGGCGGTGAGGTGAATGCTGCGGCATACGGGAAAGAGGAACTGCGCAGACTTGCCGGGAAGTCAGAAGATTTGTTTGCCTCCCGCAGGCAGACCGTGATGCACTTTGAAGAAAATGAAGATCAGGCATCTGCGGATATTGCCTTCACAGGTGTGCTTGCTGCTGATCTGCCGAATGGGATGAAAAAGGGAGAAATTTTCAAACTTAATGGCAGATCGGAATTCAGATTCAGAGATGGAAAAATATGCAGCATCACAGACATTTCCTGATTCAATCACTGGCTTTGCGCATCTGTTGCAAAAATCAGGAATCTGTCTTTCTGACCCGTCATTGCGGCGAAAACCGTTCAAATCGGCTTTCGCCGGTGTGACGATCATGGCGCAACATCAGTTGATTGCTGTGATTGACTGCATAACCGGGCGGTTAATCTGATCTTTGCAACAAAGGCGCAATTCCACGTTATGAAAATCACTGATGAAATTTTTCAGGTCGGCGGAAGCGGACTCACTTCTCCGGAGGATGCGGCGGTTTACCTGATCTGTTTTGAGGATCATGCAGCCCTGGTGGATGCGGGGTGCGGATATGCTTCGGACAGGCTGCTGGCCAATATCCTTTCGCATGGCATTTTGCCGGAAAAGATACAATGGCTGCTTTTGACCCACTGCCATTTTGATCATACAGGCGGTGCAGCGTTTCTGAGGAAGCATCTGCACTGTCAGGTGGTGATGCACGAGTCTGATGCCCGTTTTCTGGAAGAGGGAAACAGTGCGGTTACGGCTGCCTCATGGTACGGGGCATGTATACAAGCCTGCACGGTGGACAGGAAACTTTCCGGAAGCAGGGAAGATATTTTTTTGGGAGAGCGAAGCATTCAGGCCATCCATATTCCGGGGCATTCTCCGGGATCTCTGGCATTTCTCACCGAATCCCAGGGACTGAAAGTGCTTTTCGGGCAGGATGTTCACGGCCCGCTTGCCCCTGTGCTTTTATCCAGCGAAAGCCGTTATCGGAAATCTCTGGAACTTCTGCTGTCGCTGGAAGCCGATATTCTCTGTGAGGGGCATTACGGGGTTTTCAGGGGAAAAGCGGCTGTGGCAAAATTTATCCGTTCTTTTCTGAACCGATAGTGCACTGCCATTTCACTCCCTTTTTGTCCCGAACACCCTGGCATACACGGAAACCGAAATCACGATAATCAGGCCGTAAACCAGCCGGGTCCAGAAACCGGAAAGTCCCGCGCTGATGATTCCGGCTTCGGTAATGCCGATAATGACTGCTCCGATGAATGTGCCGAATACGGTTCCCTGCCCCCCGAATACCGAAGTCCCGCCGATAAACACGGACGCGAATACAACCAGCAGATAACCTTCCCCCTGTGTCGGCCACCAGTTGGCCATTTCCAGGCAGATCATCACGGAAACCAGCGCACTGATGCATCCCATCATCACAAAAAGCAGGATTCTCACCCGCTCCACCGGCACGCCCATCATCCGGGCAGTACGGATATCATCCCCGATGAAAAGCAGATGATCTCCGAACACATGCCGGTTGAGAATCAAAGCCATGAGAATCGCAATCGCAATGCACCACAGAGACTGAGCCGGAATCAGCCCGCCGATCCGCCCTGCAAAAATGTGATGGAGCCATGTTTCCCGGACAGAGACAATATTCCGGGCCAGACCGTCCGAAAGCAGGGCCGACAGTCCCCGCCAGAAAAACTGCATCCCGATGGTGGCAATGATGGAAGGCACACCCACACGCACCACCAGAAAACCGTTCAGCAGCCCGGCCAGCGCGCCCGTGAATATGGCAGAAGCAAATCCGGCAAGCGGTGATCCGGTTCGCAGGAACACCTCGGCAAAGACAAATCCTGAAATTGCCATGACCGAGGGAAAGGACAGATCCAGTTCGCCAGCGATAATCAGAAACGTGAGTCCCAGAGCCAATAGAGCGGAAAAGGGAATCGTGGAAAGAAAGGAGAGATAAATGCGGGAAGACAGAAAAGTCACCGGACTCAGGAACATGAAAAGTCTCAGCAGAAAAACCAGTACCCCGAAAATCCCGATCTGGAGCCGGAAGCGGAAGAAAAAATCTTTCACTGTACCCTGTTCTCCTCTGCCGAATCTGAAACATCTTCCGCAGCCGAGGCCACCCGTGCGGCCAGTTCCGCCAGATTCAGATCCTGTTTCCGGAATTCCCCCCGGATGTGCCCGCGATCCATGAGAATAATGCGATCCGCCACCCGGTGCACATGATTCATATTGTGGGAAATGAAAATGCAGGCGCGGTTTTCTGCCGGAATGTCGCAGACAAAATCCAGCACCCTGTCCACTTCCCTGAGCGACAGGGCTGTGGTGGGTTCATCCAGAATGATGATATCCGAATGAAAATACATGGCACGGCCAATGGCAAGTCCCTGCCTTTCTCCGCCGGACAGCACATGTGCCGGGCTGTCTGCCGTGATGCCCGATCCCCGCAGTCCCACATGGTTTCTGAGGATGTCCATTGCAGCCTGTTTTTCCTCGCTGACACGGATGAATCCCAAACAGTTTCTTCGGTGCCGTCCCACAAAAATATTGCGCCACAAAGGCTGTTTCTCTCCCAAAGAGCGTTCCTGATATACGGTTTCAATTCCCATGCTGCGCGCACGGGATACGGTGAATGTCCGGAAATCAATCTCCTGTCCCCGGAGAAAAATCCTGCCCGTATCCGGGGAATGCAGACCGGAGAGGATTTTGATCAGGGTGGATTTGCCCGCGCCGTTGTCTCCGACCAGCCCCACAATTTCACCGGGATACACAGTCAGACTGATGTCAGACAGGGCATGAACTCCCCGGAAGGATTTGGAGATATTCTGCAACTGCAGCAGCGGTTGCTGAGCTTTTTTCATATTTTTCAGATGCCTGAACTCCAAAAACTGAGTTATTGATGAGCCTGCAAAAAATCAAAAATTCTGTCACTCCGGCGCAAGCCGGAGTCCGGCTTTGGCCGGAATGACGGAATGCAAATTTTGTGCCATAAAAAACCAAAGTTGGATCAGTGTATTACAACGGATGGATGAATTTCCTGTTTTGTGTTTTCAGACTTTTGCCGGGAAGTGTCATCAGGGTGGATGTGCCGTGCGCGATCAGTTGCCCTTTTTCATCTGTGACACGGGCTTCAGCGTAACTGAGGGATTTTCCGGACCGGATGGCCCTGCCATGCGCGATTAAGCGCTCGTTCACAGCCGATTTCAGGTAATTGAGTTTCAGATCAATATTGACCAGCCCGGCATCTTCGGGAATGCGCATATAGACTGCCCAGAAGGTGGCTGTGTCAATCAGGGTGGCCAGCACGCCGCCGTGGACAATGCCGTATGCCTGCAGATGGCAGGGGCCGGTATCCAGTTCAATTTCCGCTTTGTCAAAATCAATGGCAGCCAGCCGCATGGACATATGTCTCGGATAGGGACTGGTATTGATGATCTCTTTGACTTCCCGGATATGCTCCGGATTTATCTGTAACATCTGTCCTCCGTTTTTTCAAGTTTCTCCTGCGGAATCCGCCAATCTGAACCGGTTCGGGAATCGCTTTTCCGCAGGAGCAATAAGGGATTTGAAAATTGCTGATCTTATAAAAAATCTCCCAAAACAGCAGTCATCATACCCTTTCTGCCTCCTTTTTCAAAGTCTTTTCAGCAAAACAGAGAGTTTACATGACGTGGATCTAAACAAATACCACTTGACAGGGAGGGTTGAAAGAGTCATAACTGACAAATAATGTTCAGAAAATGACAAAATGATGCAAAAGGAAAATTAAACGGCCTGAATTGCCTTTACTGCCTGTTTTCCGGAATTGCCGGTCAGAGGGATGTTTTTTCCATAGGCGGATTGTGATGAACCTGCAAAAAATCCGGTTTTCAATTTCCTGACACGCGGCCGTGAAGCAGAAAGAGCGGATCATGCCACAATCGGAATATCTGTCTGGCAATAAATTCTTTTTCCCAATTTGTTGATCTTCATTTTGTCATATGATAAGGAGTTATGACAAAAAGAGTTTGGCAGTTCCGGATGATATGCGGGATGGGGTGTTATCGGGATTTGTATAATAACTGGTTGGGCTGTGAGAATAATCACCAGTAAATAAAGCATAAATCAAAGAGATTAGGTGGTGCTGAAGTGGGAAACAATTTTAAGAGCGATGACAGTTTTTTAAGAAAACTCGCCGTTGGTGCGGAGGGGACCAATACGACCATTGACATCTTGAAAGAAATGGGTTTCAGCCCAATTGAGCTTGAGCGGGGTTCCACAGGGTTTAAGATTTGGAAAAAAATAAAAATAAAACGGGTGCGAGTTCCAGACATCCTGTGCTTAAATACTGGTTTGAGGTTTGAATCACGCGGAAAAACCAAGTTGGAGATTTCAATGTCCCATTCGCTTAATGATCCTAAGCGGGCATGGGACGCAGGCATGAGGGATGATGATTTTGTCTCAATCGTTGTATTTGAACAAGGTGAAGATTCGCCGATTGATCTAAAAAAAAATCCCCTGTTCATTTTATTAAGGTGAGCGACTTGCGAACAGCCTTTGCCGCAAAGCATGTTTCAATCACAAAGCCCAAAGGGGTAGAGGAGGGTTCAGAAATTCGAGTCGTGTGGCCCAGTGCAATAGCCAAACAACGATCTGAAGTTTTTGCAGTGGAGCAAGGTAAAAAAATTAGCCTGACTCCAATTCCGGAAGCCAGGCGTCAGACTGTTCAGTTAAGCAGAAATAAAGGGAAAATAACTCTGTTGCCGCAAGTAAATACTGGTGAAATTGTCGAAGCCAATCAAATTGTCGCATCAGTTGTGCCAATCCAAACCGTTTTGCAATGCCCTCCGGCTGTTGAAGAGAAGTATTTTATTGAAAAACTTTCGAGCGTTAATCTTAGTGAAAGATATGCAGCCGCAAAGGCGCTGCGATATCGTGGCTATAATGAAGCCAGACCGCTCCTTGAAGCTCGAATGAATGATAACGATGAAGATATTTATGTTCAGCTTGAGGCAGCAGCGGCACTTGCAGCATATGATGAGCCTGGTGGATGGGAATTTATTGAAAACAAACTTCGCAGTCCGGTTATGACTGTTCCACTTGAAACACAACTTGAAACCGTTATTGTTGCATCTGAAATACCTAAACAGCGGAGTGAAAATCTGTTAATTGAAGTATTGCAGAATGTTGAGCGTGATGATGAATTGCGGGCTGGTGCCGCATGGGCTTTGGGCCAGTTTGCTTCTGCTTCATCCGCAACAGCTCTCGTTGACACTTTTAACCTGAGTAATTTGGAAATAAAAATTGAAGCAGCTCGTGCCCTGCTGCGTATCGCTGATCCACAAATCCATCATTTGGTTGACCTTCTCAGGAACTCAGAACCGGCCAAACGGGATGGAATATCATGGGCTCTTGCCAGGGCCGGAAATTTTAACCCATCGGATATCATCATTGGGGCTGATGAAAATCTTCGAAAATGGGCAAGTTATATTATTGGTTATGGAAAAGACAATTTCATCAAAGCCGATGTTGAGGCAATATGTAATGCAGATCCAGAAATTTATTTCGCTGCAAGTGTTCTGTGGCAAATTGTGGCAAGCTGGGTGAATGGGGTAAGGGAATATTGATAATGAAAAAGAAACCGCTTTATCACACCATAAATGGTCATGCCTATGTAGGAGATTCTTTGGAGCTTTTATCTGATTTGTCAGATAAAAGTATTGATCTTGTCATGACCTCGCCTCCTTTTGCTCTCCGCCGACAGAAAACCTATGGGAATGTCGAGGAAACAGAGTATGTCGATTGGATAAAGCCGTTTGGGAAAGAGATTTTCAGGGTACTAAAGGAAACTGGGAGTTTTGTTCTGGACCTGGGAGGTGCATACCGGTCAGGCATTCCGTCACGTTCATTATATAACTTTCGTGTTCTTCTGACTTTTTGTGATGAAATAGGTTTTCATCTGGCTGAGGATTTCTATTGGTTTAATCCGGCGAAGCTGCCTTCTCCCATCGAATGGGTGAATAAGCGAAAAATTAGGGCAAAAGATTCAGTTAATACTGTTTGGTGGTTCAGTAAAACCGAATTTCCAAAAGCTGACATCAGAAAAGTATTGGCACCGTATTCTGACCGAATGAAAAAACTCATTGAAGACCCGGAAGCTTTCTACAAACCTAAAAGACGCCCATCAGGCCACAATATAAGCGCAGGATTTGGCAAAGATAACGGCGGGGCAATACCGTCAAACCTGTTATCCATCCCAAACACAGACAGCAATTCAAACTATTTGCGCCTATGCAAAGATCTGGGATTTCCACGCCATCCTGCTCGGTTTCCAACGGAGATTCCAGCGTTTTTTATAAAAATGTTGACAGATGAAAAGGATGTCGTTCTTGACATATTTGGGGGTTCAAATACTACAGGTTTCGCTGCGGAATCTCTAAACAGAAAATGGCTGACGTTTGAACTTGATAAACAATATCTCGTTTCATCGGTATTCAGGTTTCTTGATGGTTATGAATCACATGAAATACGAGAAATATTGTTACAAATGCAAGGTGAAGAGTCAGATTATTTTCTTGAAAATATTTCCTTTACCCTCCAATTAGCAAAGCCAGTGAAAAAACGAAAGCGGGAACATCGGGCGCTCTTATTTCCCTTAGAGGAAATTACGTCAGACAATAGTGAAAAAATTGCCTAACAGGGCGCTTCATAGGACGCCGATTCCGCTGTACTCCATCGTTAACACCAATAAAAAATAATCGGATTATCCATGCTGGCGATAGAACTGGATCTCAGACGGCACTGCATTGAAACGGCTGTAAAACGGGTACATAACCGCCTCCTTTCCGAATATTTCAGCAGCAAAGGGAACGATTCGGAATCAGAGGAAAAATTGGAACTGCTGCAAAAGGCCCTGAACTGCTTTGATTTTGCCTCTCTGCGAACTGTCCATAAAGAACTGGCGGGAAACAGCGAAGCACGGATTGTTCTGAGTGATAATCCGGGCTGTCCGCCGGAGATTTCCATAGATGGCTGTTTCATTGATATGGAAGCTCATATCATACCAAATTGCTGTTGAATTTATGCAATACTTATCCCCGATCCTGCGCAGAGAACCAACGCGGTCAGGTTAAGGGCGAAGGAGTCCCGAACGTTCGGCTGAGCTCACGCCGAAGCCTGAAAATTTGGGAAACTGAAATGATTCTGAAATCCTGCCAAAATTCTGTTTCACTTCATTTTGGCACTCCGGAATCTCCCTAACCTGACGGCAGCATATTGATTTGAAGGAGTTTTTTTGAAAGAAACGACACAAAAACAGATTTATCCGGCATTGTTGTCAGAGAACCTTTGGGTATTGGGCAATTATTTTTTCAACCTGTATCTGATAAAGGGCAGCAATGCCTCCGCTCTGGTGGAAGTCGGCATTTCAGCAATGGCGGATGAGGTCATCGCACAGTTGGAATCGCTGGATATCTCCCCGGCCTATCTGGTTGTATCCCATCCGCATACCGATCATGTGACAGGTCTGGAGGGGCTGCGGAAAAGATTTCCGGACGCTGTGACAGTGGCCGGTGAGGGGGCACGGGAATTTGCAACCCATCCCAAAGCATTGAATATCATGATAAAGGAAGACCGGTTTATGGCAGAATACCTGCTTTCCAATGGAATCCGGCCGGGACGCCCTCCCATAGAGAATTTTTCCTTTCCTGAAAATCACATCGCAGTGAAAGATTGTCTGGAGATTGATCTGGGGGGAATTACGCTGCAATGCATAAAGGTAAAAGGCCATTCACCGGGAAACCTTATCGTTCATATTCCGGAAACCGGGGTGCTGATGTCATCGGACTCTCTGGGCTTCCATTTTCCCGGACGCTGCTTTTTCCCTGTTTTTTTCACAGGTTATGCAGACTATCTGGCCACTGTGGATTACATGAAATCCCTCAGCCCCGCAATGCTATGCCCGGCCCATCAGGGGCCGATAAGCGGAACAGATGTGGAAAAGGCTTTCCGTAATTCCCGTCAGGCTGCATTGGATGTGTATGCAGCAATCATCCGGGAGCAGAAGAACAGGGATAAAATCGCGAGCGAGCTTTTTGCCGCTTTCTACAAAGATGAATTTACCATTTACAGTGAGGAAAATATCAGAAACTGCATTCAGTTGCTGATCCGAAGGTCTCTGGAGTGCCAAACAGAAAGTTTGGCAGAGTAATTTCCAATAATTTCAATATAATTCAGCAATGCCTTTTTTTCTGATCGGCAACTGCGGTGAATGCGGAATACCATAATGAAAAAAGAAAAAAATATCCCCTCCAGACTGGAGTGGTTATCAAAATGTTTTGACAATAAAGACGTGATTCATATCAATGGGAAAGTTTTTGTTATAAATCCTTTGACGGAACAGATTCCTGCCACTTCGGCAGAAATGCTTCGCTGTGCATGTGATGAAATCCTGAAAGCTGTCCATACAGATTTTGACAAGGTTGTCGGTGAAGAAGACAAGGGCGGTATCATTGTTGCCGGTGTCGCGCTTGCGGCCAATAAGCCTTTTGGCATGATGCGATGGTATCCCACCGGCATAACCGGTCAGATAAAAGTGCCTTTTGCATGTGAATATATTGAAGGTTATCTTTATCTTAACGGGATTGAACCCGGAGATCGGGTGCTGGTTGTGGATGACATGATCTCCACCGGCGGCACAATGACGGGTATGATCCGGGCTTTGGAAAAAGCAGGAGCCGTGATTGCAGATATTGTCAGTGTTGGGGAAAAAGTGAATTACGGCGGTGCTGATTTTGTCCGGAAAGAAACAGGATATGATCCCAAAACACTGATAAAAATTGATGTGTCCGGTGAAAAGTCACGGGTTGTTGACATTTTTTCCCAATGACATATCAACATCTGATGTTACGCAGTCCGGCAGTGGGCCTTTTCATACTGACAGAACCTGACTCCCCTCTGCCCCATACGCATCAAGCTAAGATATAACCATCTGTTTTTATTTGTCCCAATCCGGTGGTACAGAAAATTCTCTGTTTTCTGTGCAAAGCTGAAACTCCGGCAGGACGGGCATTTCCGGATGCCTGAAAATCCTGCTTCGGGGCTTAGCTTGATGCGTATGCCCTCTGCCCCCCTTCCCTGAAGGGAAGATATTTCCGCTTTGTCAGTATGAAAAGTCCCGCTACCGGGGTTTTAAGCAGCACATAAACCGCCATTCATCAAACCTTGACCGCGAACCCTATCGGATGCCTTTCTTTGCAAGGGGTGCAATGAGTCCGATATTGCCCTTATGCACCAGCCCGCCGCCGGTGTCAATTTCCAGTCCGGTGAAACCGTATCGTTTGCTCAGAACAATCTGGGCCACCGAAAGATAACCCAGCAGGTAGGGCTGCATTTCGGAAACCAGATCCACATAACCGCTTTCAATGGCTGTGGCCGTGGCAGGGGACAGGGAGAAACCGGCCACATAAATGTCATCGGGCTTCACCCCCGCGGCCTTGAGAAAATTTTCCATCTGCGAAGTCAGGGCGCCGTGGTCAATGATCATAAGCCTGCAGTCCGGATGTGCGGCCATATACGCAGTAATGATGGGGGTTCCCATTGCAGAATCCTTGTCCACCTCCGGGCTGATTTCCATATAATCCACTGTCAGACCGGCTTCCTCCAGTGTGCGGACAATGGCTCTTGCCCGGCGTCCCCGGTCTTCCAGCCGTTTGAGTCCCCACACAAAAGCCCGGTCGCCTTTTTTCAGACCGGAACGGCTCAAAGCCTCTTTTGTCAGCACTGTTCCCTGCACATCATAATCCGTGCCGATAAAACCGAATCCCCTGGATTTGTACTGCGCAAGGGTTTTGGGCAGATTGGTATCCACACAGGTCACGAGAATGCCTTTGTCCATGGCCTCTTTGATGAAAGGCGAAAGCGCATCGTCTCCGGGCAGGCCCATCAGCACAATGCCGTCCGGCTGCGCTGCCAGGGAATTTTTGAAATTCTCCACCACCTTTTCCGGGCTCCAGTCCGAGTACAGATAATGCACGGTACAGCCCATATCCGCGGCAGCCTGCATGGCTCCGTTCTGCACAATGGTATTGTACGGCCCGCCCACAGGCCCGCCGGTGTCAAAGTAAACGGTGATTCCTTTTCCGCTCTGCGTCAGAGCATCTTCAGCCGCATACGCGCAGCCCAACCCCATCATCATAAGAACCGTCAGTATCCGCAAAAACCGCATCTTTATTTCCTTTCTTCCGTGAGTAAGTTGATAATCCGGGACCGATGAACAGTCCCGTTCTGTTTTCGAATCCGTCTATTCTGACTGCATGTGAAAGTCAAATTGAAAATATCTATATTTTTCGGAATGCAGATAGAAATTTGCCTTGCTTCCGCATCCTGCGGCACTGCGCATTTGTTATGAATTATCCTGTTTGATTTACTTCGTATTTTTCCTCTCCGTTTTTATCCGGATCAGTGATCCTCACAATATGATCCGCAATTTTTCTGATCTGATCCATGTAATGGGAAACAAGGATGACGGTACACTGTTTTTTCAGACTCATCAGCAGTTCTTCAATCACAGAAGCGGCTTTTGCATCCAGAGAGGAGGCCGGTTCATCCAGAAGCAGAACTTCCGGTTCTGATATTAACGCCCGTGCAAGGCAGAGACGCTGCTGCTGCCCTCCGGACAGGGAAAATGCCTTTTCTTTCAGCCGGTCTTTGACTTCATTCCACAAATAAGCCTTTTGCAGGGCTTCTTCCACTTTTTCCCCTATTATTTTTTTATCCCTGCATCCGGCCAGTTTCAGGGGAAAGGCCACATTTCTGAAAATGCTCATGGGCAGGGGATTGGGGGTCTGAAAGACCATGCCCACAGCCCGGCGCAGGCGGGTCAGGCTGAAAGAAGGCGCGTATATGTTCTGAAATCTGCCGCCCAGTTTTATTTCCACGGTTCCGCTCATACGGGCTTCCGGAAGATCTTCCCACAGGCGGTTCAGGGTCATCAGAAAAGTGGATTTGCCGATACCGGAAGGCCCGACAACGGCAGTGATGGTTTTTTCCTCAAAATGTGCGGAAATATTGTTGAGAATAAGCTGTTTCTGATAAAAAAAATTCAGATCCGAGACTTTTATCTTTATGTTTTCAGGATTCATAAAATGTTTATGCACGGTAAAGTGCCTGATATGCAAGCCTTTTCTGGATGATGTACGCAATGAAAAAAAGACCTGCGCACAAAAGAATGAGGATGATGGATGCCCCGTATCCGTTTAACAGTTCCTGCTGATTTGCATACTGTGAGGAAATATAATAAATATAAAAAGGCAGTGCCTCATAATTGGAAAGCAGGGATTTGGGAATACCGGCTGTGGCAACAACCCCTGTGAGCATGATGACGGCAGTGTCTTCGGCACAGCGGCCAATGGCCAGAATAATGCCGCTGAGAATGCCGGGCAGAGAATGGGGTACAAGCACGTAAAAAATATTCTGCAGTTTTGTCGCGCCCATCGCAGGGGCCGTGATCCGTATGCTGTGCGGAACCTGTTCCAAAGCCATCTCCGTGGTGCGGATAATATAGGGAATGACCAGAAAGGCCAGGGAAAACCCTGAAATCAGAAGGCAGGGATAAATTTTTTGGGAAAAATGCCGGTGAAGGAAAATGGCAAGGGAAAAACCGAACAGACCGATTACAATGGAAGGGATACCGGCCAGAATGTCAAAAAACAGACTGAAAAGGGGTTTCATTCTTTTTCCGGCATATTCCGCGAGCCAGATGCCGGTGCTGATTCCCAGAGGAATGGCAAGGGAAACAGAAAAAACAACCAGGAAAAAGGTTCCGGCAATGGCAGGAAAAAGACCGTTGAAAACCGTTTTTCCATGAAAAACGGCATCCAAAGGCGGGGTATTGCCGAAAATGAGACGGAGATTGACGGCTTTGAATCCTTTGAAAAACAGATATCCGATGACACAGGAAATGCCTGCCAGAAACACAAGACTCAGGCCCCATGAAAGGCATTTGATCAGGATTTCGCGGAAACGGCTCAATCTGTTTTTCTCCGACTGCCGGCTGCGCGAAGCATCATCACTTCCAGAACGGTAAACAGGTAAAGCACCATGCCGCAGGCAAATATGGATCGGAATTCCGGACTGTCATAATCTGCGGCTATGACCAGGGCTATATGCGAGGTCAGGGTTCTCGCGGAATCTGACAGAGAACCCGGTATCTGCACCGCGTTTCCGGCCAGCATGAGCGCGATCAGGGTATCTCCCAAAGCCCTTCCCAAAGCAAGAATCACGCCTGACCCTATGCCGCTTCGGGCACAGGGAAGGAGTATATGCAACAATTTCTGAACCGGGGTTCCGCCCAGGGCATCTACCGCCCGCAGATAAGACAGGGGCACACGCTCAAAACTGTCTGCAAAAAAAAGAATCATGGTCGGCGCAATCAGCAGGGCCAGCATCAGAGAGGCCGTCAGAATGCACATCCCCGAACCTTTCTGAAAAAGTTCACGGATGACGGGAACCAGCAGGAATATCCCGACAAAGCCGTAAATAACCGTGGGAATGCCGGTCATAAGCTGAACCGTTTTTTTTAAAAATGCTGCAAAGGGCCGGGGAGCCAGCACAGAGATCAGCGATGCACAGGCCAGGCTTGCAGGAAACGCGATGATGACACTCAGGGATGAAATGGCCAGAGTCCCGACAATCATGGGCCGAATGCCGTAAAGTTCTTTGCCGGGACTCCAGGTATCTGTGACAAGACTGAGCAGTCGGCCTTCTGTGATCAGGGGAAGACCGAAGATCAGCATAAAACCGAACACGGAAATGGTCAGAATGACACTGACAAGTGCGGAAAAGAACAGAAAATTTTCAGCAGCAATGCCTTTTCTCATTTCACCGGGATAAAGCCGTTTTCTTCCGCTATTTTCTGCCCTTCCGGTGTAAACAGATAATCAATAAACAGCTTTGTCAGCCCCCCGGGTTCGCCTTTTGTATTGCTGTAAAGACCGCGTGACACTGTAAAGGTTCCGTTTCTGACACTTTCAATGTCAGGCACAACGCCGTCCAGAGCCACCGGTGACACGCTTTCATCCATATGCCCCACTGAAACATAACCGATTCCGAACGGATCATTGGCGATGGCGGATTTCATGGCTCCGTTGGAAACTGTAAAATTGGCTTTTTCAGAAATATTTCCCTTGTCCAACGCCTTTTCCCAGAAAACCTCACGGGTCCCGCTGGCCTCATCACGGGTATAGATATTGATGCCCTTGTCCGGCCCGCCCAGCACTTTCCAGTTGTCTGTTTTCCCTGAAAAAATATCCTTTACCTGATCTTTTGTCAGACTTTTGACCGGATTGGAAGGATGCACCACAATTCCCACCCCGTCAACGGCCCACTGAAACAGTTTCAGTCCGTATTTTGCAATTTCCTCATCTGTGGGTTTTCTGCCGGAATTGCCGATATCCACCAGACCTTCGCCCACCTGCTTGATACCGACCCCGGAACCGCCGC
This sequence comes from uncultured Desulfobacterales bacterium, assembly GCA_964505535.1. Taxonomy (GTDB): domain Bacteria; phylum Desulfobacterota; class Desulfobacteria; order Desulfobacterales; family Desulfococcaceae; genus JAABRU01. Next base: position 15,383 of record CAZDIU010000061.1, read on the forward strand.
CTGCAATACTGATCCGTATATCCGGATGCGCTGTCATAATATGTTCGGCAGCGGTTTTCATCACCGGGATATGAGCGGTTCCGCCTGCAATTTTGATTTCCCCTTTCTGCCCGGCAAACATATCGGCTGCTCCGGCATGAACAGTCACTGCAATGAAAAACATGGACAGGGCTGCAACAAAACAGGAAAAGAGTTTTGCTTTCATTTTTTCATCCTTATAAATTAACCAGTTATAATTATTGATTATTATAAACAGACATACTGCACAGAAATATCACAGAGACGGAATAAAGGTCAAATTGATAATCATGATATGAAACAGGGATTAAAATAGAATAACTCTATGGATGTTGATTAAGAAATCAGGCCCAGAACATTCCTTCCAATTTTGATCACATCTGCTCTGCCGGTTTGCAATATGGTTTTTGCATCTGCGGACAGTCCGCTTTTTTCCGCATCTGCCATGATTGTATTCAGTTCCCGGACAGCCTGAAACAGAACGGAAATTCCGGCCGCTGTATTCACATCATCCTCCATGAATGTGCAGAATTTCTGCCAGTAGGTTCCGGAAAGGAAATCATGCGGATGATATGATCCGATCATCTTTTCCATCCGTGTCAGAGAAGCGGAAATCCGGGACAGCGCGGCACTGCCTGCCGCAAGTTTTTCAAAGGTGAAATCAATGGGATTGCGGTACTGTGCGGAAAGCAGAAAAAGCCGGAGCGGCTGCGGATCAAAGGAAGTGAGAACATCCTTTATGGTAACAAAATTCCCAATAGATTTTGACATTTTGCGCCCATTTACTGTCACCATGCCGTGATGAATCCAGTATCTTGCGGGGATTTTGCCGGATACGGCCTGTGACTGGGCAATTTCGTTTTCATGGTGGGGAAAGATCAGATCACAGCCTCCGCCGTGGATGTCAAACTGATCTCCCAGAATTTCACGGCTCATGGCCGAGCATTCCATGTGCCAGCCCGGACGGCCCCGGCCCCAGGGACTTTCCCAGCCCGGTTCAGAAGAATCTGCGGATTTCCACAGGGCAAAGTCAGCAGGGTCCTGTTTTCCGGGACTGTTTTTTCCCTCATATCCGGCTGGAATGCTTTCCAAAGTTCTGCCGGAAAGTTTCCCGTATTCCGGAAAACCGGGTACGGAAAAATAAACATTGCCATCGGATTCATACGCGCGGCCTTTGGCAATGAGAATGCGGATCAGATCACAAATTTGACTGATGTATGCTGTGGCTCTGGGTTCGTGTCCGGGTTTGCGGACATGCAGATTTTCCATATCCGCGTGCCAGGCATTTATGAATCTCTGAGCCAGTGATGCAATCTCAGTGTTCTCCTCCCCGGCCCTGCGGATGATTTTGTCATCCATGTCTGTAAAATTGCGGACAAAATTTGTTTCGTATCCTGTGCATTGCAGATAACGGACAAGCACATCAAAAAACACCGCAGACCGGGCATGACCGATATGAGCGTGATCATACACCGTGGGACCGCAGACATAGATTTCCGCTTTTCCGGGATGCAGGGGAACAAAGAGTTCTTTGTGTCCGGTCAGTGTGTTGTAAAGGCAAAGGGGCATGGCATTCATGCCTCTTTCAGCACACGCTCATCGCCCCGGCGGAAGGTGAATCCGATTTCATCCAGATATTCCAGCACCGGCACGGCTCCCATGCGTCCGTATCCCAGAACTTCCGTGCAGTCACTGAGCCGGATGCTTCCTTTCTGCGCAATTGCGGTGCGGACCCGCTGTTTGATTTCCTCCAGACCCTGCGGGGAAAGAAAACGCCGGTTGTTCAGGCAGGCCAGTTGCTGTCTGCGGACAAGATAATCCAGCAGTTTTTCCACTTCATTTTTGCTGCTGCACTGATTCTGGCACTCCTGCCAGGCTGCATGGGAAGTAAAAGGTGTAATCCCCACGGATTTTGCAAAATCCATCAGTTGTCCGGCAATTTTCTGATGGCTGCCGGACAAAGCAAAGACCATATCCGGAATCCGGTATCCGCCGCTGTCAGAAACCAGCAGATTTTTTTTGGAAAGCTGTTCAAGAATATGCCGGATCAGCGCTGCATGATTGGAATCAGAGCCGGTTTTCACCATGATTTCCGCTGCATTCATACTCTTTTTCAGAGGCTCGGCTTTCAGGGAGTCGCGGATGAGAACCGGAATGCCGGTTTGCAGTTTTTCATAAAATTCTTTCCGGAAAATGCCGCATCCGTTGATCTGTATCATTTTTCCCTTGCGTATGCGGGACTGGATTTCCTGATCAAAGTCTTTCCGGCACAGACCGGTGCGCCTGGAAAGTTCATCCGGATCCGGAGAAATGTTTTCCGGCAGAACATCAAGGATTGCCCCAATATCTTTTTTCTCAACCGCCCGGAGCCAGGGCAGGATTTTTCCCGCTTTGGAAGGCCGGAATTTGCATTCCGGAATTTCCAGAACGGTTCCGCCGCCGATAATGACGGGAACATTCATCAGCGCGGCTGCAAAATGTTCCCCCGGAATGCAGGCCAGCGGACTGTCACAGCGAAACTGCACCAAAGATTTTTCTCGCCCGTGCAGTTCTTCTTTTTCCATCAGGACTGCTGTGGCGGTTGTCAGACAGCTTCCCAGAAACAGGCGGATTTTCTGCCGGTTTTTCAGAATGCCGCAGGCAGGATTCAGATGCTCCGGCATGGAGAAACGCACATTCAGCAGATTTGCGGCTGCGGTTTTTTCCGGAGCAGAGAGCATCATGCCCCTGCGGATTTGATCCAGCGCGATCCGGTGCAGATTGATTCCCACCCGCTGACCCGCATACACTGTGTCTGTTTTTGTGCCGTGAACTTCCAGAGAGCGGACACGGGTTTTGAGTCCTGATGGCAGCAAATCCAGGGGATCATCTTTGTGCAGAACGCCGGAAAGAACAGTGCCGCTGACCACTGTGCCGATTCCGGGAAAATTCCGCACCTGATCAATGCGGAGCCGGAATGGGGCATCTTCCTCTTTGCCCGGTGCATCAGCGGCCTGTTCGTCCAGTGCTTTGAGAATCTCAGATTTCCCGCTTTCATCCGCAGCGGAAAAGGACAGAACCGGTTTTCCCTCCAGAAAACTTCCCTTTGCCAGTTCTTCAATTTCCAGACCCGCCAGTTCCAGAGTTTCACTGTCCGCGAGATCGCTTTTGCTCAGGACCGCAATGCCGGTTTTGGCATTGAGAAATTCCAGGATTTTCAGATGCTCCCTTGTCTGGGGCATCACGCCGTCATCTGCCGCGACCACCAGAATGGCCATATCCACCGCGCTCAGTCCCCGGACTGTGTTTTTCAGAAAATCCGTATGTCCCGGAACATCCACCAGCGCGACCTCTCTGCCCGAGGGAAGCACCAGACGCGCAATGCCCAGTTCAATGGACAGTCCCCGGTTTTTTTCCTCTTTCATCCGATCCGTGTCAATGCCGGTCAGACTTCGGACAAGTGCTGTTTTGCCATGATCCACATGCCCGGCCACGCCAATGCTGATATGTTTTTCCATAGGATTTCTCCGAAAATGATCAACAGTCCGGTTCTGCACAGAAGTTTCCCCCAGAGGATACAGAGATGTTACGGAGAACACAGGGATTTTCTGTTTTTGTTTTCTGTGGAAAACAGTCTGAGTGCCAAAACAGAATGCTTCTGAAAATGGAAGGGGCAGGGGGAATCGAACCTCCTCCCTGTTTTTGAGACAGGGCCAACGGTTTTGAAGACCGCGGGGCGCCCAGCACCACTGCCCCTTCAGGAATATTTTTTGAATATGCAAATCGGAAACTGCGATTTTTTGCTTCGAATGTTTTCCGGTTTTCAGAAAACAGGAATCTGACAGACACGGTCAGTAATCTGACCGCGCTCAGGTGAAGCCGAAAGGATAAAAAAAGGCGGATATGCTGAAACTGTGATTCATAGCGGCAGATGAATATATAGAAATTTTCGATTTGTCAATTTGATAATTTCTATGTTAAAGGTATCTTGAATAGAGGTTTTCTATGATTGACACCAAGCGCTGAGAGGGAGAACAGATTTTTTTGCAGATTCATCATTGATTTATTTTCTGTTTTGTGTATTTATATCACTGATATTATGCACTGGCATCATACTGGCGAAAGCCGGTATCGGATTCCGGCCTGAACAGAGGAAAACGGTTTCAGGAATAATCTGCCGGCTGACAATAAACGGATAAATTATTTTTTTATATTTCAATATATTAAATTCTTTTTGAAGAAATATATTCTTTCCGACCCTTAATAAATATATTTGTTTGACTTCCATTTTATGAACCTATCCGAATATTATTTGGAAAAGAATTTATGAAGATGAAAGAATCC
>CAZDIU010000062.1:0-19678 GCA_964505535.1 uncultured Desulfobacterales bacterium
GGATGCGGCAGAGTCCATTGCCGGAATCAAAAAACAGATTTCCATCCCCCTGATTGCGGATATTCATTTTGATTACCGGCTCGCGCTTGCATCTGCCAAAGCCGGGGCTGACGGTCTGCGCATCAATCCCGGCAATATCGGGAGTATGGAAAAAGTCCGGGCTGTGGTGGACTGTGCCAAAGATTTGCATCTTCCCATCCGTATCGGTGTGAACGCTGGTTCTCTGGAAAAGGAAATTCTGCACAAATATGGCGGAGCCACAGCCGAAGGCATGGTGGAAAGCGCTCTGGGCCATGTGCGGATTCTGGAATCCCTTGATTTTCATGAGATCAAAATCTCCCTCAAGGCTTCGGATGTGGCGCGCACAGTCGCGGCTTACCGGCTGCTTTCCCAAAAATGTGATTATCCCCTGCATGTGGGCGTGACCGAGGCCGGAGGACTGTATTCCGGCATTGTCAAATCCGCGCTGGGCATCGGAATGCTGCTCGCGGAAGGCATTGGCGACACCATACGGGTTTCCCTGACCCGTGATCCGGTCGAAGAAGTGCGAACAGGATATGAAATCCTCAAGGCTCTGGGCATCCGGCAGAGGGGACCGGAAATCATCTCCTGTCCCACCTGCGGACGGTGCAGAATCAATCTCTTTGAAATTGCTGAACAGGTGGAAAAGGCTTTGCTGACCTGTCCGTATCCGCTCAAAGTTGCAATCATGGGCTGCGTGGTCAACGGCCCCGGAGAAGCAAGGGAAGCAGATGTGGGCATAGCCGGAGGGGACGGATTCGGGATTCTGTTCCGCAAAGGGGAAGTGGTAAAGAAATTCCCCCAGGAAAAACTGGTGGAAATTCTTCTGGAGGAAGTGGAAAAAGCAGGGAGTTCCTTGTCAGTATAAAACTTTCTTTATTTTAACCCAAGTTGCCAGTTATAAAGAGGTTTAATTTTAAAAAAATTGTTAAAACAGAATGTTATAAAATTCACCTGTTTTTTGCATAAAAATCTGCCAGTTGAAATCATTACGATTTTTTGTAACTGGCAACTTGGGTTATTTTATAGAGATTATGATTAAAAGTTTCAGACACAAAGGCCTGGAAAAATTTTTTGCCAGAGGAACAAAAGCTGGCATTCAGGGAAAGCACAGTGAACGGCTGCGTCTGATTCTGGGCCGCCTGAATGCTTCTGCCTGTCCGCAGGATATGAATCTTCCGGGTCTGAGTCTGCATGAACTGACAGGCAGCCGCAAAGGCACATGGGCTGTGAAGGTAAGCGGCAACTGGCGCATAACTTTTACTTTTTCAGACAAGGATGCCGATAATGTTGATTATGAAGATTATCACTGAGGTGAATTATGATAATGCACAATCCCCCCCATCCCGGAGAAATTCTGAAATCTTTATGCCTTGAACCTCTTGGGCTGAGCATTGCAGAGGCATCTGAGGCACTTGGCGTAAGCAGAAAAAAACTGTCTGCCATTCTGAAAGGACGCTCCCCTGTCACTCCTGATATGGCTGTCCGTCTGTCCATTGCCTTTGAAACCACAGCGGAAAGCTGGATGAATCAGCAGGTTCAGTATGATCTCTATCATGCTGCACAGAATATGGACAAAATGTGTGTCAGAAAACTGGTGAATATACAGCCCCAGTATGCCTGATCCAGCAATCCAGCAATTAAATAACATAATGATAATACTTGAAAAATTTTCATATGATTTTCAGATTTTGTGAGACATTTCATTAAAATATGCAGTTACAGAAATCTCAATAAACACAAAGGAGCATTATGGCAAAACAGGTGCAGACCGCGATTTCACCCACGCGGGCAGAGGATTATTCAGAATGGTATCAGCAGGCGGTAAAGGCATCGGATCTGGCAGAGCATTCCCCGGTGCGGGGGTGCATGGTCATCAAACCCTGGGGTTATTCCCTGTGGGAAAACATTCAGCGGGAACTGGATGACATGTTCAAGGCAACAGATGTGAAAAATGCGTATTTTCCGCTTTTCATCCCTTTGAGTTTTCTGGAAAAAGAGGCAGAGCATGTGGAAGGTTTTGCCAAGGAATGCGCTGTGGTCACGCATCACCGGCTGGAAAAAAATCCCCAGGGCGGACTGGTTCCGTCCGGTCAGCTCACAGAACCGCTGGTCGTGCGTCCCACATCCGAAACCATTATCGGCGATTCCTTTTCCAAATGGGTCAGCAGTTACCGGGATCTGCCGCTGCTGATCAACCAGTGGTGCAATGTGGTGCGCTGGGAAATGCGGACACGGATTTTTTTGCGCACCAGTGAATTTCTCTGGCAGGAGGGACATACAGCCCATGCCAGTGCGGAAGAGGCCATCAAACGCACCCAACTGATGCTGGAAGTCTATGCGCAGCTTGCCGAGGAATATTTGGCCATGCCGGTCATCCGGGGAAGAAAAACCCCGTCCGAGCGTTTTCCGGGCGCGGTGGACACGCTGTGCATTGAAGCCATGATGCAGGATTGCAAAGCCCTGCAGGCAGGCACTTCCCATTTTCTGGGACAGAATTTTGCGCGTGCTTCGCAGATCAAATTCCAGAATGCACAGGAAAGCGAAGAATACGCGTGGACAACCTCATGGGGCGCATCCACCCGGCTTATCGGCGGTGTGATTATGACCCACGGCGATGATGACGGCATTATCCTGCCTCCGCGCGTGGCATCTTCCCATGTTGTTCTTCTGCCCATCTTCCGCAAAGAGGAGGAACGCCAGGCTGTGATGGAATACACCCAGTCCATTGCCAAAGAACTGCGCGATACAATTTATCATCATTCCCGGCTCCGGGTGGAGGTGGATAATCGCGACATTGGCGGCGCAAGGGGATGGGACTGGATTAAAAAGGGAATTCCGGTGCGGGTGGAAATCGGTCCCAGAGACATGGCTGAAAATGCTGTGTTCATGGCACGGCGGGACAAAAGTCACAAGGAAAAAACTTCCATGAAACGCGATCAGTTCGTCAGAGAACTTCCCGCGATTCTGGATGAGATTCAGCAGAACCTTTATGATCGGGCAGTGAAATACCGGAAGGAAAACACCCGGAACATTGACGATTCCAAAGAATTTTATGCGTATTTCACGCCCAAAAATGCAGACAAACCCGAAATTCACGGCGGTTTCGCGTTTTCCCACTGGTGCGGTTCCGCAGAGTGCGAAGCAAAAATCAAGGAAGATTTGCAGGTGACCATCCGGTGCATTCCCTTTGACAGCAAACCGGAAGGAAAAAAATGCATCTGCTGCGGAAATCCCGGCACAGAAAAGGTGGTGTTTGCAAAAGCGTATTAAGAGAGAGGGAACAGGGAATTAAGTACCCAACCGAAAGTTTTCAGGTATAAAAAAAACCGGATTTTTCCGGAAAAATCCGGTTTTTCTGAAAACTTTACACCCGAAAATTTATGTTGCCTTACTTATGATGGAATTATAATTATCTGATCCCTGAATCCCAATCCCTAATGTGAAGAGCAGCAGGTTGGGTTAATTTTCTTAATTTTTTCAGAAAATTAACCCAACAGTCCCGTTTATGGCAGAAGTTGGGTTAATTTTCTGATTTTTACAAAAAATCAGAAAATTAACCCAACCTACGATCTGATAATTTTTTTCCGGATAATCACTCTGATTTATGGATATAAAGAAAATAAAAGAAACTCTGCTGAAACGGGAACAAGCGAAAAGGCAGGCAGAGCTTAAACGCTTTGCGGCAGCCACAGATGATTTTTCCGCCATTATTCAGATGATCATCAGCAGATATTCTCCCAAAAAAATTGTGCAGTGGGGATCATTGCTTCATCCTGAACAGTTTGATGAAAATTCCGATATTGACATTGCCGTACAGGGAATTACAGATGCAGAAAGATATTTTGCACTGCTGGGCGATGCAATGCAGATGACATGTTTTCCTCTGGATATTGTTCAACTGGAAAAAATTGAACCGGAATTTGCAGAACTGATTTTATTAAAGGGAAAAATCATTTATGAATCCTGAAACCAAAATTCAGACCCTGCGCGCGGAAATCAGCAAATCTCTTTCCGTACTTTCCCGTATGGAGAATTATCTTGTGGATTTTCAGGAGAGAAAACTGAGCAGCACACCCGGAACTGATGAAGCAATGATTGTCACACAGGCACTTGCAAACTATTATACCTGTGCGGAAACACTTTTTCTCCGCATTTCCAAATTTTTTGAAAACAGTCTGGACAAAGATCAGTGGCATCGTTCCCTGCTGGAAAAAATGACACTGGAAATTGAGAATGTGAGACCCAAAGTGATTTGTGAACAGGTATATCATGGCCTGCTGGAACTGCTGAAATTCCGTCATTTTTCAAGATATTATTTTGAACTGGACCATGACTGGGACAAACTGCTGTTTCTGTTAAAAAAAATTCAATGATATTCATGTTCAGTTCAGGGCTGATCTGGCAGAATTTGACTGTTTTCTGAGAAAACTGCTGTCATAATATGAATCTGAACAGGAATTGTACATTGATCTTTGTGAAACTTTGCGTCTTTGTGCCTTCGCGGCAAACCGGAAAAGCCTGGGCACGAACTCTCTTACGGAAAGAATACAGGAGTATTTGATTGAACATTGATGATTATATTAAAAAACTGAACACAAGATTCAAAACCGGGATCTCAACGGAACACAGTTACCGGGGGGATTTGCAGAATCTGCTGGAAAGCCTTGCGGACAAAAATGTTCTCGTGACAAACGAACCTGCGCGGGTGGCCTGCGGCGCGCCGGATTATATTCTCACAAAACACGATATTCCCATCGGCTACATTGAAGCCAAAGACATCAGCGCGGATTTGAACAGCAAGGCGCACAGAGAGCAGTTTGATTGTTACCGGAAATCTTTGGACAATCTGATCTTCACCGATTATCTGGAATTTCAACTGTTCTGTGACGGGGAATTTTTCGATTCCGTTTCCATCGGGCAGATCCGAAAGAACCGAAAGACCGGCAAAAATGAAATCATCGGACTGTCTGAAAATTATGCCAAATTTGCGAATTTGATCAGAGAATTCTGCACTTACAGCGGACAGACAGTCAAATCCGCAGCAGAACTGTCAAAAATGATGGCGGGAAAAGCCCGTCTTCTGGCCGGTGTGATTGAAAAAGCTTTGGCTGGAGGCGGTGATGAAAATAAAAATGATGGGAACAACAGCACCCTGCATGACCAGTTCACCTCCTTTCGGCAGATTCTCATTCATGACATCAGTGAAAAAGAATTTGCCGACATTTACGCGCAGACCGTTGCCTGCGGGATGTTTGCGGCACGTCTGCACGATCAGACTCCGGAAACCTTTTCCCGGCAGAAAGCAGCGAAATCAATCCCCAAATCCAATCCCTTTCTGCGCAAACTGTTTCAGTATATTGCCGGTTATGATCTGGATGACCGAATCAGATGGATTGTTGACGCGCTGGCCGATCTTTTCCGCGCAGCAGATGTGGCAGATTTGATGAGGGATTTCGGGAAAACCGCGCAGAAAAACGATCCAATCATTCATTTTTATGAAACCTTTCTTTCAGAATATGATCCGGCTTTGCGAAAAAGCCGCGGGGTATGGTACACTCCGGAACCGGTTGTGAATTTCATTGTGCGTGCGGTGGATGACATTCTGAAAACTGACTTTGGCCTGACACAGGGACTTGCGGACACATCCAAAACAAAGATAAAAACTGATGTGCAGGGAAAAAAAGTTGAACAGGAAGTGCATAAAGTCCAGATACTTGATCCCGCAGCAGGAACCGGAACCTTTCTTGCCGAAGTCGTGAAGCATATTCACAGACAGTTTGACGGAAATCAGGGAATCTGGAGCAGTTATGCGAAGGATCATCTGATTCCGCGGCTGAACGGATTTGAAATTCTGATGGCCTCCTATGCAATGGCGCATCTGAAACTGGACATGCTGCTGGCAGAAACCGGGTACAGCCCCAAAAAACCTCAGCGTTTCCGGGTGTTCCTCACCAACAGCCTTGAGGATCATCACTCGGACACCGGAAACCTGTCTGCAGCGTGGCTAAGCACTGAGGCAAATGAGGCCAGTTACATCAAAAGAGACACGCCTGTGATGGTGGTGCTGGGAAATCCGCCCTATGCCGTAAGCAGCAGCAACAAAAGTGAATGGATTGAAAACCTGATGGCTGATTACAAAAAAGATTTGAAGGAAAGGAACATACAGCCGCTTTCCGATGATTGCATCAAATTCATCCGCTTCGGACAGTATTTCATTGACAAAAACGGGAGCGGCATTCTGGCTTATATTTCCAACAACAGTTTTACTGACGGGCTGATACACCGTCAGATGAGAAAACATCTGCTGGAAAGTTTTGATAAAATTTATATCATTGATTTGCATGGCAATTCCAAGAAAAAAGAAACTGCGCCTGATGGCAGAAAGGATGAAAATGTATTTGATATTATGCAGGGTGTGAGTATCAGCCTTTTTATCAAAACCGGCAGGAAAAATGAGTTGGGAAAAGTATTTCATTCGGATCTTTACGGCAAGCGGGAGCAAAAATATGATTTTCTGAATGAAAATTCCATTGCTTCAATAAATTGGAATGAATTGGAAATAAAAAATCCGGGTTTCTTTTTTGTGAAGAAAAATTTCGATGCTGAAAAAATATACAACAAAGGATTTGGCATTAATTCATTGTTTGGGGTTTCCACAAGCGGAATCAAAACCCATAATGACAGGGAACTCATCAGTTTCAATAAATTTGATAAAAATACGCATTGTTATTTCTACAGACCGTTTGATATAAGATTTATACAATATGATGTAAAAAAAGTGCTCAGGCACCGTTTTTCCGTAATGAAGCATTTTTTCAAAAAAAATCTGGGGCTGGTTGCATGCAGGCAGCAAAGCACTTTTTATTTTCAGCATTGTTTCATTACGGACAAACTGTCTGACATTAATTCCATTTCACTTCAGACAAAAGAAATATCATATGTTTTTCCTCTTTATCTTTATTCCGTCAGCGCAGATAATATGGACATAAGTGAAAGCACAAACACTGATCCCAATCTGAACATGGAAATCGTTTCGGATATTGCCAAAGGCATTGGGCTGTCATTCACTCCGGAAACAGTATCCTTTGGCTTCGCTCAGGAAAGGAAGGGCACATTTGCCCCCATTGACATTCTGGATTATATTTATGCTGTGCTGCATTCTCCGTCATACCGTGAAAAATACAAAGAATTTCTGAAAATTGACTTCCCCAGAGTTCCGCATCCCAAAGATGCCAAAACGTTCTGGCAGTTGGTCAAACTTGGCGGAGATCTGCGACAGATGCACCTGCTGGAAAGCCCCGTTCTTGAAAAACGGACAACCGCATATCCGCAGCAGGGAGAAAACATTGTTGAAAAAATCCGGTTTGAAAACAGCAGGGTCTGGATAAACAGAGAACAGTGTTTTGGCAAGGTTCCGCAGGCAGCCTGGGAATTTTACATCGGCGGGTATCAGCCCGCACAGAAATGGCTCAAAGACCGCAGGGGCAGAAAACTGAATTTTGATGACATTGTCCATTATCAGAAGATCATCACGGCATTGTCTGAAACCGACAGGATCATGAAACAGACTGACAAAATTGATGTTGTGGGAACATGAAAACAGCAGGTCATTTGGACAATCAGACAGATGTTTGCCAATTTTATTACAAATACAAAGAAAAGGAGGATGTTATGGGTTTATTTGATTCAATCGCTGAGCAGATCGGAACGGTTCTGTCCGATGTGGACAGCAAAGGGCAGGGCGGTTTTATGGAAGTGATCGGAGATCTGATCAGCAATTCCCAAAAGGACGGCATACAGGGACTGCTCAATGCTTTCAGGGACAAAGGCATGGGAGATTTTATTTCTTCCTGGATTGGCACAGGACAGAATCTGCCCATATCCGGAGACCAGTTGCAGGCAATACTTGGAAATGAGTATGTGCAGGCTGTTGCAGAGAAAATGGGACTTTCTGCTGAAAAGGTATCCGGCGGACTGGCTGATCTGCTGCCGAAGGTGATTGACAAACTGACACCTGAGGGTATGCTGCCCGAAGGCAGTCTCATGGATCAGGGACTGGATCTGCTCAAAAAATTCGGCAGACAAACCTGATTCCCTTTTTCCCCGGACTGGTGCGACATTGTCTCGCCAGTGAAAAATATGCTGAAAAATGAAGAGAGAAGAGGACAGAACTGTGGCTGATCGGATGGAAAAGAAAGAGTTTGTAAAACGGATAGCCAAAAAGATGAATACAGATGAAGAAACAGCAGAAATCTGGGTAAATGCGATTTTTGACACAATGTATGATGTATTCAAAGATGGTAAGGGCCTTACCCTGACAGGCTTTGGAGGTTTTTATCTGGACAGAAGGCGCAGTGGCACTGTTTTCAAATTCAATCCCGGACAAAAACTGAAAGCATTGTTTGGATGGTCTTCCTCCTTCAAAGGGCAAATCTGAACCATTTTCTTTCACGGTATTGCTTTCAGGATCTTGATATACCGGCCGGCCCGATATGGTGACAGTGTGCAAGCTGAGGTAAGTAAGATATGAGTTACGCAGTTGACAAGAAAGTCAATCCTGAAACCCTGAGGGTTTTCAAAACCCTCAGGGTTTATCCGATCAACTGCGTAACTCCCATAAGTTACATTTTTTTTAAAAAAATGCAACCCGGTGAAAAATAACCGGGATACAAAACCTTCCCCAATGCGGAAGAAGAGCAGACCATGATTCGCATCAACGAAATTATTGACAAAGTGCTGGAGAACAATCCGGAAGCGGATGTGAACATTATTGAACGCGCGTATGTTTTTTCGGCCAAGGTTCATGAGGGACAGGTGCGCCTGTCCGGAGAACCATACCTTTCCCATCCTATGGAAGTTGCCGGAATTCTGGCTGATATGAAGCTTGATCCTGTGAGCATCGCAGCCGGTCTTCTCCATGATGTGGTGGAGGATACCCATGCCACCGTGGAAGAAATTGAGGATATGTTCGGGCCGGAAGTGGCCCGGATTGTTTCGGGCGTAACCAAACTCGGCAAGGTGCACGCGATGAGCGCGCAGGCACGGCAGGCTGAAAGCATACGGAAGATGCTGCTGGCCATGGCAGATGATCTTCGGGTGATTCTTATCAAACTCGCAGACCGGCTGCACAATATGCGCACCCTTCAGTATCACCGGAAAGAGGAAAAAAAAGTAAAAATATCTCAGGAGACTCTGGATATTTACGCTCCTCTGGCCTCCCGGCTGGGAATCTACTGGATTAAGCGGGAACTGGAGGACACAGCCTTCAAATATGTGCATCCGGAAGAATATGCAAAAATTGAAGGAGAGGTGAGCAAAGACAGAGCCCAGCGCGAGGGATTCATTGACACTGTCAAAGACATGATCCGCAAAGAAATGGATGCCGCGGGCCTGAAATGTGAAATTCTGGGCCGCTACAAACATTTTTACAGCATTTACCAGAAAATGATCTCCCAGAACCTGGTTTTTGAAGGAGTGTATGATGTCATGGCCTTCCGGATTATTCTGGATTCCAAACCCCAGTGTTATGAGGCTTTGGGAATTCTTCACACCAGATGGAAACCGGTGGACAGCAAATTCAAGGATTATATCGGCCGGCCCAAACCCAATATGTATCAGTCCCTTCACACCACTGTCACCGGCCCCTATGGGGAAAGATTGGAAATTCAGATACGCACAAGGGAAATGGATCAGGTGGCAAATTCCGGCATTGCCGCGCACTGGGGATACAAAGAGGGGAAACAGATTGATGAAAATGTGAGCCGAAAATTTGCATGGATTCAGAACCTGGTCGAAAATCAGGCCAACATCAGGGATCCCGAAGAATTTATGGAAAGTGTGCGCATCGACCTGTTTCCGGACGAGGTCTATGTATTTACCCCCCAGGGAGAAATCATGTCTTTGAACAAAGGAGCGACACCTGTGGATTTTGCCTATCTGATCCATACGGAAGTGGGCAATCAGTGTGTGGGGGCAAAAGTTGATGGCCGCATGGTTCCCCTGCGCTATGAACTGAAAACCGGAGAACGTGTTGAAATCATCACCTCTCCCGGTCATACACCCAGCAATGACTGGCTCAGTTTTGTCAAAACCGTGAAAGCCCGCTCCCGGATCAGGCAGTGGATCAGAACCCAGGAAAGGGAACGGAGTCTCACTTTGGGCCGGGAGATGTGCGAAAAGGCTTTTCGCAAGTACAAACTCAATTACAATGACTGGCTGAAATCAGGGGATGTGGAAAAGATTATTTCCGAATTCAATTTCAAAACCCTTGAGGATCTGATTGCCAATGTGGGATACGGCAAAGTCACGCCTCTTCAGATCATTCGGAAAATTGTACCCAAAAGTGAAAGTGAAGAAAAAGAGCAGGACACAATTTTTGACAGGCTCGTGGCGCGGGTTCGGAGAAAAAAATCCGCGTCTGGCGTGAGTGTGAAGGGAATGGATGATATTCTTGTTCGATTCGGGAAATGCTGTCAGCCGGTTCCCGGAGACGCGATCACCGGTTTTATCACGCGGGGCCGAGGGGTCACCGTGCATCGCTGCAACTGTCTGTATGCCCTGAAACTGAATCCGGATCGGCGAATTGATGTGGAATGGAGCGATGAATCCACAGAAACCTACCCTGTCCGCATTCATATCCAGTCCTATGACCGGGTCGGCCTGCTGGCAGATCTGGCTTCCAATATCAGCAAAAGCGGGGCCAATATTGTCAATGTTCATTCCGAGAGCAAAGAGGATAACACGGTGGAGAGCATTTTTACGCTGGCCGTCAGGGACACCCGGCATTTGAACAGGGTCTTGACGGCCATAAAAAAAGTGCGCCAGATTAACAGGGTAATCCGGCTCGATGCCTCTTAAGCGGTCTTGATCACCAGACCTTTTTTGATACAGCTGGTGCAGGCCATTATTTTCTGCACCCTGCCGTTGCGAACAGCGCGCACCCGCTGCAGATTGGGGTTGAAACGGCGTTTGTTCACATTATGGGCATGGCTCACATGGCAGCCGACCATTGGTTTTTTTCCGCAGAATGCACACATTCTGGACATGATTTGATCTCCTTTGCAATATTCTGTATAGTATGTTCTTACAAATTTTTGACAATACACCATCTGCTCAGGCATGTAAAGCAAATTGTGCACAGAAACTTGCAGGCATCCTTTCTTATCTCTTCTCTCTTCAGAAAGTCACCGGAGAGTGTTTTGGGAACTCCGGCTCTTTCACCTGCAAAGACACTGAAACAATTTTGAATCACTGTGCATTTGGTATGCTGCAGGGCACATCATCCGCCCTGTCTTTCAGACAGTCTCCAGGCACAGGCGGATAACCGCTTTATTTTTCTTTATCTTTCTGCAGGAATTTTTCGCACAGGGCGATATAATGAAGGGCCTTCTGATGAATGCCGACATCCGGATAATCGGAAAGAACGGTTCGGAACCGTTTGACAGCAGGTTCATACTGTTTGTTTTTGTAGTAAAAAAGCCCCACGTAGAATTCATGCCCGGCAAGGCTTTTCTGACATTCCCGGATGTTTTTTTGGGCTTTGGCCGCATAGGGATCATCCGGATACTGTTTCACCAGACGGTTATAGGTTTCCAGAGCTTTTCTGACAACGCCCTGATCCCTGTCTATGGAATCCATCTGTTCAAAATAACAGTTTCCGATCTGGAAAATCACATAGGGCACAGCCTCATTGCGGGGATGAAGGCTTTCAAACTCCTCATAGGCTGACACAGCCTCTTCGTATTCCTCCAGATGATAGTGTGAATCTGCAATCTTGAGTTCGGCAAGAATGGCATATTTGCTGAAGGGATACCAGTCTTTGAGTTTTTCAAAGGATGCAATGGCCTTGCGGTAGTCACGGCCTTCAAATGCCTCCATCCCCTCGCTCACCAGTTCATGGGAGGGTTTGTCTTCGGCTGTCTTAAACCATGCGCAGCCGGAACATGTGAACAGTACTAAAGAAAACAGAATGATTTTTTTCATTTACAGATTTTGTCTCCGTATTCTCTGGCTAATGTTTTGTTTACACTCCAAATCAATTAACGAACTTGATGGTAACAGGTCATAAGAGAATAAATTTCAACTGAAGAAATTCATATCCACACTGAAATTTCGTCAGAATCAGAAAAGAATACTTGCCGGTCCCCCATGAAATATAGTGTATGTTACGCTGTCCTGAAATTTTTTCCCTTCATATTCAGCTTCTATGGCTATTTTATGAATGCCCGGCGGCATGGAAAAAGGCGGCATGGAAAAAGTTATATAATGAATAAAAGTAGTTCCCGACTCCGGATGAAAAGGAACCGCAACAGCACGGCGGCTTTCATAAGACAGGGCTTTGGCAAGTTCGGGCATTGTCCCTTCAAATACCAGGGTTTCATCATAAAAGATCTTTACCGTTCCGCCCTGACCTATTGACTGAGACCAAAACATATTCGGATAAAAAATGGTCATACTGATTTTCTGTTCATCCGGAAATTTCGAATCTCTCGGCGATATCTCAAGTATACTTCCATCCAAGACTAAAACAATTTTTCCGCTAAATCCGTCTTTCAGATCACTATACGATATTTCAAATTCAGCATAAATCAGCATATTAAGATCGTTGAAGGTATGCTCATAGCTGAGTCCCGGACTTAAAGGCCCCGAATAAAAAATTCCTGCTATACCTGTTACACTGTGTACAGTGGTTCCCTTATTGATCCATTTTACGGTATCTCCCGCAACGATTTCAATTTCTTCGGGATGAAAACCGGTATCGTCAATGATGACCTCGTGTGTCTCCGCCCATGCCGGAAATGTGGCAGTAACCAAAAGAAAAACTGCAATAAAAAACTGTCTGATCATCTCGTGCCTCCTTTGATTTTAAAAAAGCCGGGAGCCGTAACTGCTGAACAGCCGACGGCTCCGAAATAAAGCTGTTTTATTCTCTCACATTAACAGACAGATAATCGAAACTCAGCACATCATAAGTCAAGTTTTTCATCCAGAATAATCTCTGTTCCAAAGCCCCCCTGCTCACCTGCCGGAAATTCGGCAGACTGACTTCTGTAAATCAGAAAAGAACAGTCATCGGTCCCCCATGAAATATAGTGTATGTTACGCTGTCCTGAAATTTTTTCCCCTTATATTCAGCTTCTATGGCTATTTTATGAATGCCCGGCGGCAGGGAAAAAGACAGATATCGGGTAGAAGTACTCCTTCCCGACTCTGGATCATCATAAGGAGGGGCAACAGAACCCATATTTTCAACAGGCAGGGCTTCGGCAAGTTCGGGCATTGTCCCCTCAAATATCAGGGTTTCATCATAAAAGACCTTTACTGTTCCCCCCTGACCTATTGACGTAAAATAGAACATGTTGGGATAAAAAATGGTCATAGTGATTTTCTGCTCATCCAAAAATTTCGAATCTCGCGGTGATATCTCAAGTCTGCCGCCATCCAAAATAATTTTTCCGAGAAATTCGTCTTTCATATCGCCATACGATACTTCTAATATGTCAAAAGGGATCGTAGCAAAATTGTTGAAAGTATGTTCATGGCTGAGTCCTGGGCTTAAAGGCCCCGAATCAAACACACCAGCCATACCTGTTGCACTGTGTACGGTGGTTCCCCTGTTGATCCATTTTACGGTATCACCCGAAAGTATTTCAATTTCTTCGGGATGAAAACCTGTGTCGTCAATGATGACCTCATGTGTCTCCGCCCATGCCGGAAATGTGGCAGTAACCAAAAGAAAAACTGCAATAAAAAACTGTCTGATCATCTCGTGCCTCCTTTGATTTTAAAAAAGCCGGGAGCCGTAACTGCTGAACAGCCGGCGGCTCCGAAATAAAGCTGTTTTTGTTATCTCACATGTATCGTCAGATAATCGAAACTCAGCAGATTATAAAAACTCAACTGATGGTTAGGAGTTCGGGTTAAGGCCTGTGCCGGAAAAGATTCTCCTGTCTGAAAAAAATGTCGGAAATTCAGCAGGCTGACTCCGGTGAATCAAAAAGGAACACCCACAATCGGTTTCCTATGAAATATGGTGTATGTCACACTGTCCCGAAGTTTCTTTCCTTTATATTCAGCTTCTATGGCTATCTGATGAATGCCCGGCGGCAGGGAAAAAGGCGGCAGAGAAAAAGACAGATAATAAACAAGAGTTTCGATTCCCATAGAAGGCTCAACAACAACACCGCTGCTTTCAACAGGCATGAGGGCATTGGCAAGTTGTAAAATTGACCCCTCATATATCAGTGTTCCGTCATAAAAGACCTTTATCGGTCCTCCGCCCATACTTTTTAACACCCAAAAGATGGAAGGACAAAAGATAGTCATAGTGATTTTCTGGTCATCCAGAAATTTCGAATCTCCCGGCGATATTTCAAGCGTACTGTTATCAACAACAATTTTACCCTCATATCCGCCTTTCATATCAGCATACAATATTTCCAATGTCAAATGGGTCAGCGTGTTCAAACCGTCAAAAGTATGTTCATAGTTCAGTCCCGGACTCAGAGGACCGGAATCAAATCCCTCACTTGTCGCACTGTGAACGGTGGTTCCTTTGTTGACCCATTTTACGGTATCACCCGAAAGTATTTCAATTTCTTCGGGATGAAAACCTGTATCGTCAATGATGACCTCGTGTGTCTCCGCCCATGCCGGAAATGTTACAGTAATCAGAATAAAAACTGCAATAAAAAACTGTCTGATCATCTCGTGCCTCCTTTTATTTTAAAAAAGCCGGGAGCCGTAACTGCTGAACAGCCGGCGGCCCGGAAATAAAGTTGTTTTTGTTATCTCACACTGATAAGCACATAATCGTAACTCAGCAGATTGTCTGTCAGATGTCCGTCCTGAATAATGTCTGTCCCAAAGTACACACCGTAGTCTCCGACCGAAAGACCGTTGCCCGAATACAGTACCACCCCGGTAGTTTCAAGAAGGTCTGTGCGCATCGGAACCGGCTCTCCCACAGTGTTTCCGTTTTCCATAAATACTGGCCAGTTTCCGTCCTTATCCAGAGACTGGCATGTGCTGTTGTAACATATGATAAGCCACCAGTCGGCAGGTGCTCCGTCAAAATCACGGGGACTGACACTGTAAGTAACGGTAATCTGCTCCCCGTAACCGATTTCGACCTGATTGCCGGTTCCGTCCGGTTTCACATCGGCTGTAGGCAATTGGAAGTTTATGGCCCTTTCCGCATTCGGCAGAGGCCCGATCGGTGCCGAGGTTGCATCACTCCCCTGCGGTGTTCCGGTGTTTTTCAGCAAAGCCCGCAGGGTCAGGGGTCTCAGGTAGTTATTGTATTGGTTTTTGAAATAACTTTGCACCAGAGCTGCGGCACCGGAAACAATCGGGGCTGCTGCCGAAGTCCCGTCAAATACAGAGGTGTAATACTGATTTATATCTCCGCCTCCGTTAAACAAATCCCCGTCAAAACTATTTGTGGTCTGTGAACCGCCAGTTGTGGTCACTGATTTTCCCCATCCTTGGAGATCAAGGCGGTTTCCGTAGTTTGAACTCCACAACAAACCGTTTGAAGTCGGCTCATTAACCACCCGCATATGGTTTGTGTCCGGTGTGCCTGCACCCACGAAGATCGCACCGGAATCCCGGTATTCTCTGTTAAATATGTTATAGCCTCCGACAACAACATCATCAAGATTTGTGTCGGAATTACCTGCGGCCAGTACAACGATTCTGCCATCCTCCAATACGGCCTGCCTCACAGCATCATACTCTCCTGATTCAGATTCATAAGGAACGGTATTGTTGCCGGCGGATACGTTTATTATGTCTCCCGGAATGCTTTGTTGGAGTGTTCTTGACAATACATTTACAAAGGAGTCTGTATCACAAGCATAATAAGGAGGAAAAATAGGAATAGGAGGAGTAACATAACGACAGCTTGTACAAAAGGAAACACGCGCAAAATTTGCTTCAGGTGCAATCCCTGTTATGCCATAACCATTCTCCAGACCGGAAATTATGCCGGCTACAGCAGTACCATGATGAACATAATCAGGTTGATTTAAGCAAAGTACACCGGATAACAAATTCTGATTTACATCTTCATGCCCTGTAATCCAATTGAATTCCATCTGTCTGACCTTCACTCCGCTTCCTTTTGTCAAAGGCCATATATTTCTTGCCCCGATTCCACCCGAAGCTGCTGAATCAAGGTATCCCTGATTAAAGGAAAAATCAGGAGTGACGGGCAGAATGTCTGCAAAAGGTGCCGATTCCGAAGGTGCATAGGCGATTTCCACAATATCAAGCAGGTTCAGCCTGTTTATCACTTCTTCCGCATCCACAGCATCAGAGTCAATTCTGAAATCATAATAAAGATTCATATCCGCCAGTTCAATCCCTTTTTTCAGAGCATTCCTTCTGGAATTATCCAGCTTCTCTTCGGATTGCGGAAAGCTTTTTTCGGGTTTCAGGGCATAGTCTTTAAGAATGTCTTTCAGTGTGTCAAAATCGGCTTCGTTGTTTTTTCTGTATCACTGTCAAGAGAGACAAGGTTTCCGTCTCTCAGACGGATATTGCTGCCTTCGGCAAATTTCAGAATCACCAGATCCCTGCGGTGTTTTTCGGTAAGTACGGTATGTTCCGGCTTTCCCGGAACTCTTCTTTTCCTGATTGCATCCATCATTTTCTTTGCAGAGGGCGATGGTGTTCCGGGATTGAAACGGGGCAGGACAATTTCCCTTCCGTCTGAACCGGTCTCTTCCGATACCTGCTTGGAACCGGAAAATATTTCTTTCAGTTCCTCCACAGACATCTGTGCATTGGACGGACTGCCTGATACAAAAATCAGACTGAACAAAAATAACAGAAAAAGATCGAACATGAATTGTTTTAAAGCATTAAACATAATTTTTCCTTTTCTCTGTCAGTATTGAAAAACTGTTTCAATCGGCGGAAATTGACATTCCACCAGTTGGCAGGACGGGACGGAAAATTTCGGCAGAGCCTGCAAAATCCGGATTTCATCTTTACTGCCTGTTCTGCACACTTACTGAACACAAAAAAAACGGGCATCTTTCAAATTTGAAAAAAATGCCCGATTTTTTTTACAGATTTTCAATATAATGTTCTGCTGAGGCCGCGGCAATGGCCGCATCCCCCACTGCGGTGGCAATCTGCCGCAGGGGAGTGTTTCTCACATCCCCCACGGCAAACACACCCGGCACAGAGGTTTCCATCCGCGCATCAGTGACAATAAAACCGTATTCATCCCTTTTCAGGGCATCCCCCGCGAATCCGGCATTGGGAACAATGCCGATCCACACAAACAGGGTGTCCACCTTCAGGGATTTTGTTTCACCGCTTTTGACGTTCCGGGTGTGAATGCCTTCCACATGGGTCAGTCCGCTGACACCTGTGACAACCGTGTCCCAGAGAACTTCTATTTTCTCATTGGACAGGGCGCGTTCCTGCAGAATTTTTTCCGCGCGGAACTGATCCCTTCGGTGAATCAGATAAATTTTTTTGGCGAATTTGCTGAGAAAAACACTTTCCTGCACCGCGGTGTCCCCTCCGCCCACGGCAGCCACCACCCGGTCTTTGCAGAAAGGCCCGTCGCAGGTCGCACACGAGGATATGCCTTTGCCGAAAAACCTGTCCTCGCCCGGAATTCCCAGACGTTTGGGAGATGCGCCCGTGGCAATGATGATGGCACGGGCAGTAACCGTTTTTTCACTGAGCTGAATTTTTCTCACCGGCCCGGACAGATCAAGCGAAAGCACTTCATCGCTTTCGATGCGGAGACCGAAACGTCCGGCCTGCTCACTCATTTCCCGTGACAGATCCGCACCGCTGATGCCTTTGGGAAATCCCGGATAGTTTTCCACCCAGTCTGTTGTGAGCACCTGTCCGCCCGGAGAGAGTTTTTCAAAAAGAACCACATTCATGCGGGCACGGGCCGCATACAGTCCCGCGGTCAGTCCGGCCGGGCCCCCGCCTATGATTGCCAGATCAAAATCTGTTTCCGCCATGTTGCTGCTTCCTCAAATCACTTTGCTGATGGCTTCTTCAAGTTTGGCTTTTGCAACCATGCCGGTAATCTGTTCGGCCACAGCCCCGTTTTTGAAAAAGATCAGAGTGGGAATGGCCCGAATGCTGAATTTGCCCGGAGTGACCGGATTTTCATCCACATTGCACTTGGCGAATTTGATTTTTCCTTCGTATTCACGGGCCAGTGCCTCGACCGTAGGCGCAATGGCTTTGCACGGACCGCACCAGGGGGCCCAGAAATCCACAAGCACCGGCTTATCCGCCTGCAACACCTCAGATTCAAAACTGCTGTCATCTATTTCCTTCACGCCTTCTGCCATAGAACTGTCCTTTCTTTCGTTAAAAATTAAATACAGGGTTTCGGAAAACATTCCGGCTGCGGTTCCTGGACACAGGGCAGGTTCCGAACCCGCCCTTATGATTTTTCAAGGGGCTGCAATTGCAGCCTGTTTGACACAGAGGCTTCCGGTTTTTTTCTGAATGCCTCTGAAATTGTAAATTATAGTATTGATAACGTTCATTGTCAACCTTCATCACGGCTGCCGGAGCATCAGGTTCTGTTTTTGCTTCCTTCCATGATCAGTTTCATAAAATTTCCAATGGGATGCTGACGGGTTTCCTCTGGAGGCAGTTCGGGATTGAATTTGAAACGCCCCTCTGCGGCCTTCAGAATCTCGAAAAATGCCTCTTTATCCTCTTTTTCCCCGTATTTGGCACGGATCAGCTCCCCCTGACGGAAGGTGGCCGCAGCCAGTCCGCCGGGCAGTTTCAGAATCAGCACCCCGGTCTTCTGGTTGAGGTGCAGGGTCTGAAACACCTCGGAAGGCGGAATTTCGCTGAGATTTCCGGTGAGTCCGGAGGCAAATTCCCTGGAACGGATCACATTGGCATTCGCGATGCGCCGGGCCAGCATCCGCGTAATGAAAATCTGAATGGAGGAGGAACGGCTGAGTATTTCACGGAAATACTTTCCGTTCAGGTACAGAACGGTCAGGGGGCTGATGGCTTTGACCGTAGCATTGACCGGATCCCCGCTGAGCAGACTCATTTCCCCGAAAACCTCTCCCTTGCCCAGAACAGCGATACGTATCCCGTCATCGGCCAGCACTTCCACCTTTCCGGATGCGATGATATACAGGTTTTTTCCGGGCTCCCCCTTCCGAAGGATGATATCCCCGGCCTGGAACACAATGGTCTTGAGCATGGAAACGAGCTGCCGGATGCCTTCTTCGTCAAAGGTCTGAAAAAAGGAATAGCTGCTCAGGGAACTGGCAATGGCATACACTTCATCCCTGTCCCTTTCACTGCTTTTCCATACCGCATCCTCTGCTTCCTTATTGTACTCCAGACGGGCGATCCCGGTGCATCCGCTGCAGTCAAACACATACCTGGAATCATGTTCCACACATTCATATTTGATCAGCACTTCGGTGATATCTCTGACCAGAATCAGACACGCGGCCTTTCCATAAGGAGAAAGCAGGCTCTGCCCGGAGAGTTTGAATTCATCTCCCACCTTGTAAAGAGGACATTCATCTGTCCCGATGACCCTGATAAACACCTTTGGAAATCCCATTGATTCTCCTGTGAATGCAGTATATTGGAAATAAATATCCGCATGGCTCCGAGTCTGTGAAAG
>CAZDIU010000063.1:0-19665 GCA_964505535.1 uncultured Desulfobacterales bacterium
AAAATCCGGTTTTTCTGAAAACTTTACACCCGAAAATTTATGTTGCCTTACTTATATCAAATTAAACAGGGGCAGGGTGTGCAAAATCGCTTTCTGTACAGGTCAGACCGGATTCTCTACAGCGATTTTGCACACCCTGCTGAACTGAACCGGTATATTTATTTTAATAAATCGCCTTAAATGACGGCGGATGCAGCAGCCCCCTGATTTTTGAAAGGCTGTCGTAAAATCAGTTCATTAAGATTGTCTGTTCCCACAGATAGCACAGAGAATCATACTGTTTTTTATTGCATTTTACAAGTGATTCTGCAATGATAAAAACAATATTTGTTCACGAGGGCAGTAAGTCTGACAGCGCTGCGGACAAAAATTCAGGAGCAGAAAGAGACAACGAACAATGACAGAAACATATATGGGCCGGCTTTGGCACGGGGATCCGCTGCATGGCTACCTGCAATATCATATCGCACCCCAGGCCGGTCTTTCTTTGCCGAATCCCGAATTCCGGGTTTTCAGTTTCAGTGACTCCCGTGAGGTGTATCTCTATGAGGAAATACATCATGGATGGAAAGTGGTGGGCAAATTTTTCAAATCATCAAAGCCGGATCATGCACGGAAGAGCGGGGAGATCGAATTTGGCAATCTCCTTTTTCTGCGGGATATGGGTTTTTCCGCTTCTCCGCATTATGTGGTCAGACCTTACGGATTCAATCCCGCGATTGACAATGTGCTGGTTACGGAACACATTGGCGGTGAATCCCTGAGCCGGATTCTCAGCGATGCCCTGTATGCCGGAGGAAAAAACCGGCTTTTGCGGAAACTGGCAGCTTTGGGCCATTTCCTGGCACAGATGCACAACCGCACAGCAGGCCAATGGACAGTGAATTTTGAGGAAAGCTGTCAGTACATGGAACAGCTTTTGAACTCTCTGTGCAAAAGATGGGGTCTGGGAAACAGGGAAGCGGACGAATTCCGTTTTCTGTGTGAATCCTGGCGTTCCCGAAGCTGCATGTGGGAAGATCGGAATGTGCTTGTTCACGGCGACGCGACACCGTCCAATTTTCTTTTTGGCCCGGGATGGGAAGTGATGATGATTGATCTGGAGCGGATGAAATGGGCGGATCGGGTGTTTGATCTGGGCAGACTCTGCGGAGAACTCAAGCACTTTTTTTTCCGATCCACAGGAAATCCCCTTGCAGCAGAAGATGTTATCGGGCATTTTCTTTGGGAATACTGCTGCCATTTTCCGGATCGGCACAGCGCATTTGCGGCAATCACCCGCCGGATTCCCTTTTACATGGGACTGACCCTTCTGCGCATAGCCCGAAATTCATGGATTGATTCAGATTACAGACGGCGTCTCATTCGTGAGGCAAAACAGATTCTGAGGGCACAAACATGAAAATTGACGGGATCATTTTTGACATCAACGGCACACTGGTGGACATTCGCACCGATGAGGGAAATGAAGAGATTTACAGGGCCATCAGCCATTTTCTGACCTATCAGGGCATTCATCTGCATCGCGGGGAGGTGCGGGATGCGTATTGCCGGATTATGGATCAGCAGCGCAAAACCTGCGGGGAGGAACATCCGGAATTTGATGCTGTTGAGATTTGGCGGGAATTTCTGCGTCAGTATCCGGCCAATGCCTCCATTCCACAGGAAAAGCTCAGACATATGCCCTGCTTTCTGGCCGAGATGTACCGGGGCATTTCCCGCACCCGGCTGCAACTCTATCCGGAGGTGAAAGAGGTGCTGAGGGAAGTGCAAAGCCGTTTTCGGCTGGCAGCGGTTTCTGACGGACAGAGCGTATGGGCCGTGCCGGAGATGAAGGCATTGGAAATCGAATCGCATTTCAGTCCTGTTGTCATCTCAGGGGACTGCGGATTCAGGAAGCCGGACAGGAGGCTGTTTGAGGCTGCACTGGCCGGACTGCGCCTTGATCCGGAACATGTGCTTTTTGTGGGCAATGACATGTACCGGGACATTTTCGGTGCGCACCGGATGGGCATGAAAACCGTGTTTTTTTCCTCCAATCAGGGCAGAAAGGAAACAGCAGGGGCAGAGCCGGACTATATCATTTACCAGTTTGCCGAACTGCGCAATGCCATTGCTTTTCTGGAACAGCAGGTCTGAACGGAAATTCGCATCCATGAAAGAAAGGCGGGGACGGGTTTGATGCCCGCCCCGTGATTTTTCAATCAGCCTGAGGACTTGTAAAAAAATAACCTGTACAATTTTCCTGTCCGGAAACCCTGAGGGTTTTGAAAACCCTCAGGGTTTATAACAGGTTATTTTGATACAGACCCTGAGTCACCGGCAGAGAAAAAAAGCATTTTCTGTCAATCCCCTTTGAAATTCCCCAAAGCAGAACCGATTTCCTTATAACTCTGCTTAAAAATTTTCACATGGATGAACACCAGATACACAATCAGAACATAGGTGAGCACCAGCCTTACGGTATCACTGAGGGGAATGGTCTGCTGGGTCCAGAGTGTGAGGAAAAAATCCGTGCTCAGCAGCATGGTGAACAGGAGCAGTACGTTTTTTGCCCCCAGCTTTACGGCCAGAAAGGCTGCCAGAAACAGTCCGGCCAGGGTTACGCCCGGAATGGCCGAATACCACAGGGAAAGGGGAACTTCATAAAGAAAAAGGTGCAGAACCGCTCCTGCCAGAGACATGGCAGCCATAATGGATATGCTGGTGACAATGGCAATGGCCGGATTGACCCGGAACACCAGGGTGAGGATAAAATAGAAAATCGTGTCAATGCCAAATCCAATCCAGCCGGAAATCAGACCGCCGATCAGGGAAAAAAAAACAAGAATGGCAATGTTGCGGGCAGTGAGTGCCACATTCTGGGCAGGATACTGACGTTTGTAAAGAATGGAAAAGAAAATCACCTGGGTAAAAAGAAACGCGATGAAATTGAAGATCAGGGTCAGGAGTTCCGGATTGGAAATGGGCCAGACCGCAATCGCGAGAAATACACCAATCACTCCGCCAAACAGACATACGGGAATGACATTGAAGATAAACAGCCGTCTGTTCACAAGATACCATTTGAATGTTCCCAGCCCCATGCCATAGGCCTGGATGAGCATTGTAAACTGCACTGTCATAATCGGAGAAATCTCCAGCCGTGTCAGTATGGGAAAATACACTATTCCAGCCGCAGCAGGCGTGGTATTGGCAACAGTTGCTGCAATTACGCCAAGAAAAGGCATATAGAAAAACTTGGATAAAAAATCCTCCCGGAAAAAGGGAAAAAAAATGCCCCACAATGCGGAAACAGTCACCAGAATTACAATGGAACATATTTCTTTTTTTTTCATTTTGCTTTTCCATCTGATAATGATGTGCAGACTGAATGGGCAATCCTTTTATCTGAATCACTGACGTTACGCAGTCTTTTGAAAATCAGGAATTGCCGTCATTCCGGTATAAGCCGGAATCCGGCAATTTCATAAAATTCAGGATACTGACGTTCGCGGGCATGACGATGGGGCGTAACATGAGTGAATCGGAAGATGTCCCCAAGTCTGCAAGGAATCAGGATTCGGGGGAATTCCCTTTCGGAAGCTCCTGAGAAAATTCACTATGCCGGGATTTATATATTTGTTTCATGCACTGTGCAAGAGGAATTTGAAAATACGGGAAAAATCTGACAGTCCCTTTATTCCCCAGGATGAATCAGATACACACTGGCTTTCCAGGGCGTGAAAGTGTCCGTGAATTCCCGGCCTTCCCCCAATTCCCGCGAACCGGGCAGACGGCTGAGCCGGACAGACCGGTCAAATATGATTTTCACGGAAATCTCTTTCCCTCTGATTCCCTGAATGCCATACTGTTCCGGACTTTCCTGTTTTGTGTCCGCAGGATTTTTGATCAGAGCAAGGTACAGGTCATCTTTGTTTTTCCGGAAAATCGTCTCTGTCATGTGCATGGCTTTTCCGTTTTCATACACCCGGACACGGGGCCGCAGACCGGCAGACTGCAGAATCTCTGAGAGGATTGTCCGCCATTGCTGTCCGTATGCAGAAAATCTTCTGGCTGCGGATCGGTATTGCAGCAGACAGAGATTGAGATAAAAAGTCTGACCTTTTCCTGTGTTTTTCTGTATCAGCACCGAAGGCCGGGCAGCATCCGGGCATCTGCCGGTTTCACTTTTTTCTGATTTTGAGACTCTGTCTGTTCCCCGCTCAAAAACAGTCAATTCTCCGTAAACACAGGCATTGTCAAAAAAAGTAAAGCGTTCCGGAAAGGGTTTTTCATATTTTTCACCGTCAATTTCTGTGATGCCCTTTCCGTTCAGGTATCCGGCAGATTCATTCCGGACAATGCCGAAGAGATCATCCAGAACGCCTTTGCTCCGGGCTTTGCCGTGCTCATCCATGATTCCGCAGAGATAATCAGTTATCAGTATTCCGCCGTTTTGAACAAAATCTTTGAGTGCGTCTGCCTCTGCATCGGAAAGGCAGATGATTTTGGGAAGAACAATCACTTTGAACAGTTGCTTCAGATCGGTTTTTTTCTCCCGAACATCCAGATAACTGACAAAATTATACTGATACCCCAGATCCTCCAAAGTTTTGCACCATACCGTGCGCAAAATTCCCGCACTCTGATTGTCATTGTCCAGAGAAGTCAGACGCCTGTGCCATGTGCTGCCGTGGACAAGGGCGTCCATGACCCCGCTGGCCTGAACAGAGGGATGGGAATAATAAATGCCAATGGGATCAGGATCAGACACTGTATCCGGATCCAGGATATGCTGACTGATTTCTCCCTGCACTTCCTGAAATGTTTCCCGGAGATTCAGGATATGCGGAGAGATTTGCCCTTTTTCTGTATGAAACCATCCTTCGGGCCATGCAATGGCTGCCCGGTTTCCGTGCACCAGATAATACCACAGAAACCAGGAATCTGTTTTGGCATCTCCGCTGGAGAAGAAGGTCTGCATTCTCGGCCTTTGCTCCCGGTTCCAGAAAGAGCGGAGAATTTCATCTGTTTCATGAATGTCATAGGCTTCCATCCACTGAACCGAGCGGCAGAGCATGGCATAGTCATATCCGCCCCAGGGGGAAGGAGCCTGGCCGCCTGCAAAACCGGCCGGTGTTTTCGGATCAGTTCCATTGGCATGGCGGGTCAGTTCCGCAAGCACGGCAGCAAACTGAAAATCCATGAAATGCCTGAAATCCATCCACGGGGACAGGTTCCACTGATTTGGCTGACCGGGAGCCAGATTCTTCCGGATCTGTTCAAATCCCTGGGGCATGACCTCCGCGAAATCCCTGTACGCTGTATCCCACTGGCGGTTTAATGCGTTTACCGTGCCGTATTCCTTTTTGAGCCATTCCCTGAACCAGTCCAGAGAGAGCGGATGAATATCCAGATCAGCAGGATTGGTGAACGTGCCCAGAGAGATTTCATCATCAAACGCGTATGCCAGGACCAGTCCTTTTTTTGCGGTACGGATGTTTTTGTCCATATGCGCTTTCATTTGGGCAATGGTTTCCGGATCAGCCAGACTGCGGGGACGGATCAGCAAATTCTTTCTGCCTGTCACAGCCTCCCGGTTTTCCCCTGTGAGATAAAGAAATCCCTTGTCCGCAACATGCCCTGCATAATAGGGAAAGTCATGGATGAGGGAAAATCCGGTTTTTTCCTCCTGACCTGCACCCCGGTCAATCTGAAAACCGCCAAGTCCCAGTTTTTCATACAGGGGATAATCCTCCAGCACACTGGTCTGCCAGGGCCATACCAGTATTCTGAAATGCTTCCATTCCGCACGGGACGGGATGGCCGGAACCGTGAGAAGAGGGGCGGTGCGCTGCACTTCCGGCAGGCAGGCAGGAACGGGCGTCAAAAAAAAGAATGCTGCAAGCAGCAGTGAAAATCTGAACAGAGATACGGTTTTCATCACAGATTTATCCTCCGGGAAAGGTATGGATTTTTTTTCGGGCAAAAATACAGCAGGAGACTATCCAATTTGTGTGTCTGTTGTAAAGCCCAAAAAGAATGCGGCAAAATTTTTTGGGGATCTGAGGCAGATTTTTTTCTGGCTTTTTGTCTTTCAGAAAATGTTCCCTTGAAAAAACATCATGATACCGATATAAATAAAGGACTGTCTGAAAAGCGGAAGAGATGAGCCCCAGCCTCAACTGCCGGTTCAGAAGGAATTCCATATATGCGGACAAAATGGGAACCTCCTGGGTCTTCTGTCAGAACAGCTTATAATTTATGCATATTTCAAAAGGAGACATCTGAATCCATATGATGATACAGGAACAGGATATTACAGATTATCTGGTGCGGATCATTACAAGAGAGGGAAATACCCGCGGCCTGGCCTGCGTGACCACGGCACTGGTCGCGGAAGCCTGCAGTCTTCACGGAACCATGCCGACCGCTGGCGTGGCTCTGGGCCGTGCCCTGACAGGCGGAGCCCTGATGGGCGCACTGCTGAAAACCGGCCAGCGGGTGGCCCTGAAATTTGAGGGAAACGGGCCTCTGAAAAAAATCCTTGTGGAGGCCGACAGCAATGGCGCTGTTCGCGGATATGTGGGGGAACCCCGCACCGATCTGCCTCCTGTAAATGGAAAATTTGACATCCCCGGTGCTCTTGGAAAAGCCGGTTTTCTTACTGTCACCAAAGATTTGGGAATCAGGGAACCCTACCGGGGAATTGTGCAGCTTCGCACCAGCGAAATTGCGGAAGATATGGCCTGGTATTTTTCAGAATCAGAACAGATTCCCTCTGCTGTGGGGCTGGGAACGTATATTGACCCGGAAAAAGGGGTCACGGTTTCAGGCGGTTTTCTGGTTCAGGCCATGCCTCCCCAGGATGAGGAGGTCATCAGCAGACTGACAGACCGGATTCAGGCCATGCCCTCTGTCACAGAACTGCTGAGCGGGGGCAGCACTCCGGAAAATCTGCTGGACATCATGTTCTCGGATATTCCCTTTGACATACTGGAGAAACGGCGGCTGGCCTTCCAATGCTCCTGCAGCAAAGAGCGGATGGATCGGGCCCTCATTGCACTGGGCGGGAATGAGATACAGAAGATTGTATCAGAACAGGGAGGAGCGGATCTGACCTGCGAATTCTGCCGCAGTTTCTACCGCTTCACCCCGGAGGAACTGACCCTGCTTGCCACGCAGAGTTCATCTGACTGAACAAATGGTGTTATACCGATTCCCCATTGAAAAGATATCCGCAGGCAGGCAAAAATGAGGTTTCCGTGTGTTCAAAAAACCGGATTTTTCCGAAAAATCCGGTTTTTGTGAAAAACTTTATGCCTGAAAAACTCATGTTTCAGATCAATGGCGAACCGGTATGATTCAGTTGCGGGTATTTACCGTCACATTTACAGGGCTGTACAGAAATATGAACCCTGCTACTTGACTTTGTCTTCAAATCACATTATTGAACTTCATACGGATGCACACGGGGAGAGCACTTCACCTGATTTGGAAAAAATGGAGAATGCGATATGGCGGAAAAAAAATATGATCTCATCTTTGAAGGAAAGGTGGCTGAAGGCCAGAACCGTTCAGCGGTTGCAAAAAATCTGATGAATCTGCTCAAAACGGATCAGGACGGGGTGAAACGCCTTTTTTCCGGTGAGCCCGCAGTTATCAAAAAAGGCATGGACCGGGAAACAGCCATGAAATACAAACAGGCTGTGAACAAAGCCGGGGCATTGTGCCGGATTGAGGAAACAGGCGTTCCCCCTGCGCCTTTGCCGCAGAGGGACATGGAGAAAAAACCGGTTCCTGCCCAAAAATCTGTGGCAGCGGACAAAGCGATAAAGCAGAAATCTGTTCCGGACAAAGCCGCAGGGCAGGAGGAGGCAAAAGAGGATGAGTCTGCGGACAGACCGGAAATGATTCTCTGCCCCCACTGCAATTACCGCCAGAAAACCTCGGCAAAGTGCATTATGTGCGGAAAGCCCATTACGGAGATCATTGAAGCCGCCCCCCAGATTCAGCCGGTCAGAACCCGGCCCATTCAGCGCCTGCCCAAAGCCGGGGAGATTCTGCTGACCAATATTGAATCGGTTCCGGGAAGAGAGATTGTCGAGCATTTCGGGCTGGTTTCGGGCAATACCATACGGGCCAAGCATGTGGGGAAGGACATTATGGCCGGTCTGAAGAATCTGATAGGCGGAGAACTGAAGGGATACACACAGTTGCTCCAGGAGTCCCGTGCGCAGGCTGTGGATCGGATGAAAGAGCAGGCCCGTCAGCTTGGGGCAAACGCGGTGGTCAATGTCCGTTTTTCCACATCATCGGTAACACAGGGGGCTGCGGAACTCTATGCTTATGGAACAGCAGTCCGCATTGAGTAACTCACCCTCCGCTCCCCACTCATGCTGATGAAAGCAGCGTCCGAAACCGGTTGTGATTAACGGATTACGGTTTGAACCGGAATGACGATGATGCTGCAACCTGATGATTTTTGAAAGGGCAGCGCAGGATGACAGCGTAACATCCTCCCCAGTTTTTTACCAGAACAGGGTCAGAAGACCGTCTTTGACTGTATAGCCCTTCAGACGGTTGAAAAAACGCATTCCCATAAGCGATTCTTTCATGGCCGCCTCATTTACGGATGCCTCAACATTTTCCATCCGCAGCGAACCGATTTCCATCCGCTTCAGTATGACAGATGCCCCGCGCCCCGGGCCGTTTGCGGTCTGATACATGCGATCAAAGCGCAGTTGTTCCGGATCAAATCCGATGCGCCGCGCAGTTTTGGGACTCAGCACAATATCCGTGGCGCCGGTATCCACCAGAAAACGGACAGGCACACCGTTCACATCCGCACGGATATAAAAATGACCGTCCGGTGAAATCTGGAAAACCATTTTTCCGGGTTCACTCTGCACAGTTCTGCCGGGAATCAGATTGCCCAGAACCCGATCTCTGAGTCCGGCCAGTTCAAAACGGTAACTGTATCCCACCGCGAAGACCGCAAATATGACCATCCAGATGGAACCATGGCGGATGGTTCTGCGGATTTCCGCATTTCCCAGCCGATCCCATGATCCTGCGATCAGATAGGTGACAAAGCCTGTCAGGGCAAGTGCGTATAAAATTTCTCCGCTGTCTTCTGTCCAGGTCAGGGGTTCGGCCACACAGCGGTTGAGGGCAGGCAGTGCCAGAAGCAAAACCGCCAGAATTCCGAAAAAACGCGGTTTCATCTCCTATTGTCTGACCTTTCCGATTTTTTTTTCCACTGAGCGGATTTTTCCCTCCATGCGGTTTTCCTTTCCCCTGCGGATGTCAAATTTGACTGTGCTGTAAATCCGGCTGGCATCCTGTGCCAGCAGGTCATGGGATTTGCGGATGATGTCCAAAGCCTGATCCAGTGTGTCGGTTTCCATCACTGTTCCCATGGGGGTCAGGCTGAAGGAGACACCGGAGCTGCGGATCATCTCTATGATTTTGCTGACATATCTGCTCACACTTTCCCCTTTGTCTGTGGGAAACATGGCAAACTCTGTGAGAACCGACATAATTCATGCCCCTTTGCATGCCAATGGCATTAAGTTAAGACTCCTCTCCCTTGAGGGAGGGGCAGGGGGAGGGTGAAAACGCCATTCATTACAAATCGTTATTTTTACCCCTCCCCTGACCCCTCCCACAGGGGGAGGGGGGATTTTCTGCTTAACTTAATGGCATTGCCTTTACGTACGCAAACGAAAGTTTTCTGAAAACACTGTGCCTGAAAATTTATGCTGACGTGTTTATCTGAATTTTTCATACTGGGGTATCTGCTCCCCGCCGGACTGCTGCCGGACTGCTGCCACAGTTTTTTCAAACACCTGATTCCAGTCCGGCTGGGAAGAAGTCAGGGCCGCATTCAGGCTGGAAACAAAGGCTGCGGTGAAAAGTCCCCCGCTGTTGTCATCCCCATAGGAAAACTGACCGGGACCGGATCCGCTGGCCCCAAGATAATTCTGTGAGGTCAGAAACATCTGCCGGATATTGTTATAACTCAACTGACGCCGCTGAAAAACCCTTGCCTCTGCCCGCGCCACCACCTCATTGCAGCAGTCGGCCAGAGCAATAAACTGCCGCGGATTCTTTGCTTTGATTTTTGCAATCACATCGGCAAAATCTGCTGTTCCATCCACTGTATCCAGGAGGGGCCAGCGGGTTGAGGTGTTCTGCTCCCGGTGTCCGTGACCGGCATATAAAAACACAATGACATCATTGGGTTTCACTGTTGGATATTCAATGGCCCGCAGCATGTTGTGCATGGTGGCCGATGCCCCGGTCAGAACAATTTTTCTCAGCACCAGTTCCCCGCTGCTCTGGCTGACAATGTCTTCCATCAGACCCTGCATATTTTGGGAATCAACTGCAACCGATCGGCCAATCTTGCTGTCATTGGTATCTGCCACAATGATCAGGCGCAGAACAGGAACAGCGGAACTGTCTGACTGCGGAGGGATATAACCTGGGGACGGGATTGAAGGAGCGGTTGGCTGCGGAACCGGTGTCACAGCAGGAGAAGTGCTTCCGGTCGGAGCAGGAGAAGGCTGAGGAGCCGGCTCCTTTTTGAGACAGGAACTGAGGCCCAGCATCAGCAGGGATATGAGAAAAACATGCAGCGTTTCCCGCCACCATCCGCTTTTTCCTTTTGAAACCTGTTGATTCATCATTGTGATATTTCCTTTCTGTGAATTTCGTTATTGCCAAAGGCATGATTCATCATTTCATTCAGAGCGGCTGCCGCAGTTTTGCTGATGTCCTCCTCTTTATGTGTATCCCGGAAGGAAAAACTCCACTGCCGGCTGCTGAAATCAATGGCAATATCAACATGCTCACCTTTTCTGATCACGCGCAGGACATGGGAAGGCCGGAGCCGTGTTCTTTTGGACCACTGAAATTCATAGGAGGAGGCAGCGTACAGCATCCTTTTGACAGCTTCCATATCTTTTTCTTTCAGGTCACGGCCCCGTGAAATTACCGGATATCCCTGTATGATCTGTCCTGTTCCCGCAGGATTCCGGATTCTGCCGAGCCGGTATGTCTCCATTCTGTCAGCCCTTTCCATGACAGAAAGAATGGCCGGGCCCAAAAAGGCCAGGACCTCCGGATCTGCCCGACTGCTTTCCGCTCCGGCAAATCTCATCCCCCGCGAATGGGGTGAATTATCCGGTTTCAGGGAATCACCGGCCCTGCACGAAAAACAGATGAGAAACAGGAAGAGAAGCGACAGGCATACAAAGAATTTTCTTTTCATAACCCTACCTCATGCAGACAACTGTTTGTATTTTCATCTCACATGTCATAAAAAAACAGACGGGAAAAACAGAAAAAAAGTCATTGTTTATGCTTTATGCTGTTTCAAAGTCACATTGTCTGTTTTTCTTTTGTCAGATACACTGTATCAGCGCAATTTCCAAAGATCAACTCTGTCGTGAAAAAAATATGGTGTTCCCGCGAAAGTGCAGGTGCAGCATTCTGATTTCCTTCAGACATGCGGAACAATAAACATCCGGAACCGCTGGCAGCCGGAGCCCCTGTTTTTTTTGATTGATTTCATATGGCATTTTCCGGTATAAGACGGCACATATATTTTTTTGAAAAGCGGACAGATTTGGGAATTTGGGCAGTTGGATTTCAACTTCCTGATTTTTATGAACAGTATGCCTGGATATCGCAAACCGGCTTATGCAAAATCAGGCAGTTCAAAATCAACTGCGCAAGTCCTGACATTTTTAAACATTCTTCAGGGAGGTAAGTAAATGAGATTTTGTCAAATGAAATATGGAAAACTGCCATGTCTGTTTTTCAGTTTTCTGATACTGATGCTCCATTTCGGAATTCCCGAAGCCCATGCGGCTGCTCCGGTGATATCCCAGATTGACAGTCAGACAACAAAGGAGGATACAGCCATCACAGTTGCCTTCACCATCAATGCGAACACTTCCCCTTTTCCCTTTCCCCTGCCCTCTGATACGCCTTCCCAGGATACGTCTGTCACGGTTACAGCAAGTTCAGACAACCGTGTTCTCATTCCCACTGCCAATATTCTTCACAGCAGCAGCGGAACCGCTCACAGTCTGACCATCACCCCGGCCAGCAACCAGTATGGGCAGGCCACCATCATCATTACAGCCGATGACGGTTCCTATTCTTCCATGCGCTCCTTTGTGCTTACTGTCACCTCTGTGAATGATGCGCCTGTGGTGACGGTTCCGGATGCCCAGACCGTGGAAGAGGATAAACAATTGGTTTTTGGGTCAACCGCTGCAAAAACCATTTCTGTTTCCGATATTGACGCAGGAACCAATGCAGTGGAAACAACGGTAAGTGCGGGTCATGGC
This sequence comes from uncultured Desulfobacterales bacterium, assembly GCA_964505535.1. Classification (GTDB taxonomy): domain Bacteria; phylum Desulfobacterota; class Desulfobacteria; order Desulfobacterales; family Desulfococcaceae; genus JAABRU01. Next base: position 12,348 of record CAZDIU010000063.1, read on the forward strand.
ACACTGACTGCCGGAAGTGCATCCGGTTCCGGTGTCAGCGGCAATCAGACATCAGCGCTGAAACTGACCGGCACAATCGATCAGATCAACAACTGGCTGAACGGACTGATCTATACACCGGATGCAAACTGGAATGGGACAGATACCCTTACCGTAACCATCCATGACAAGGGACACAGCGGAGAAAATACCGGTTCCATATTTCCCTTTCCCTCTCCTGGCACTTCCCTGTCTGACACAAAAACCTTTGCCGTCACCGTAACTCCGGTCAATGATCCCCTGACTCTCGGAATTCCCCAAACTGTTCAGGTGACAGACGAGGATACAGACCTGCTCTTCAGTGCGGATACCGGAAATGCCGTATCTGTGACAGATGCGGATGGGAGTTACGGAGAGTTTGAGGTGGAAATGCAGGTGGAAAACGGCAATGTGTCCATTCCGCAAGATGCTGACCTGACAGTGGAAAGTGAGGGAGAAGGGCATCTTCGGATCAGAGGAACCCTGTCCCGGATCAATACTGCACTGGCCGGACTCACATACGAACCGGCTTCTGACTGGCACGGAGAGGAAACCCTGAGCATTGCAGCACGGGATCTGGTCAATTCCGAAACAAAAACAGGTGAAATTGCCATACAGGTGAATTCTGTCAATGACGCTCCTGTTCTGGACAACAGTGCGGAAATCACGCTGTCATCGGTTGTCATGAATGATGACACGCCTCCGGAAAACCGGGTCAGAACTGTCATGCAGGCCAGAGTTGCAGATGCGGATGAAGAGGATGAGCCGGGCATGGCTGTGGTTTCCGCGGACAATGCCATTGGCACATGGGAATATTCTGTGAACAGCGGGACTGACTGGACTGCATTCGGTGCGGATATCTCCGTGAGTCATGCCATGCTTCTTTCCGCAGATGATCTGATCCGCTTTGTGCCGCTTTTGGATCAGACGGGCAAAGCCTTTATCACCTTCCGTGCCTGGGATGGCAGTGACGGAAAAAGTGCGGGAAGCACTGCGGATACGGCTGAAAACGGCGGATCTGCCGCATTCAGTCAGAAGATTGCCACTGCTTCTGTGACGGTATCGGAAATTCCAGGCCCCGGACTCTCGGTTCAGGCAAATGCAGGCGCAGATCAGGAGGTCAGTGAAGGAAGCACAGTCACACTGAACGGATCCCAGTCTGTCATTCCGGATGATGCGGAAATTTCCGTTGAATGGACACAGGAGAACAATGGGGTGAGCGTGACACTTTCCGATATTCATTCCCTGACGCCCTCTTTCACTGCTCCGGAAGTGGGCACAGAAGGCTTTGAACTGATCTTCACCCTGATTCTGAGAGATACGGAAGGCAACGCATGGACAGATTCCACCGCAGTCAAAGTGAAAGACACCGGCAACCCCGCATCTCTCAAAGCAGAAGCCGGAGCAGATCAGGAAGTGGCGGAAGGAGCAGTGGTGACGCTGGACGGTTCAGCTTCTTTCATCCCTGCCGGAGTTTCGCCCCTGTACAACTGGGAAAAAACATCCGGTCCCGCTGTTGCGCTGTCAAGCCCCAATGCGGTTTCCACCACATTTGTTGCGCCGAATGTGGAATCCGGCACACAGGCTGTGCTGGTCTTCAGACTGACGGTCAGTGACAGCAGCGGAAATTCTGACACTGACACCGTAACGGTAAAGGTGAACAAATCTGTTGCAAACCAGTTGCCTGTGGCCAATGCAGGCGCGGATCAGAATGTCAAAAAAGGTGATACCGTGACACTCAGCGGAGCGGCTTCCTATGATCCGGACGGCACTGTTGTGGCCTGGCAGTGGAAAGAGCTTTCAAACGCGGGTGTGGCTCTCACAACCCCCGGCAGTGTCAGCACGACCTTTGCCGCCCCTTCAGGCGGAAGCACCGGAAAAACACTGAGTTTTGAACTCACGGTCACGGACAATGTCGGACAGCAGGCCAAAGATACAGTGACCGTATTTGTCGCTGCTGACAATACAAAGATTCCTGTGGCCAATGCCGGCGCTGATCAGAATGTGAAAAAGGGTGATACCGTGACACTGAACGGTTCCGGTTCCTATGATCCGGATGGCAGTATTGTGGCCTGGCAGTGGAAAGAGCTTTCAGACACGGGTGTGGTGCTCACAACTCCCGGCAGTGTCAGCACGACCTTTATCGCCCCTTCCGGCGGAACTACCGGAAAAACACTGACATTTGAACTCACGGTCACGGACAATGTCGGACAGCAGGCCAAAGACACTGTAACGGTATATGTGGGAGCAGACAGTGTGGTTCCCGGCCCTGGTACGGGCGAGGAGGAACCTGTTCCTGTGACAGAGGGGGGGACAGTCACCCTGAAAGGATCGGAAGCAGGCAATTTCGGTTCCGGTGCATCCTATTCATGGGTGCAGCTTTCCGGGCCTCCAGTGGAACTGTCCAATGCAAATATCGCGAATCCCACCTTTGTGACCCCCGCAGTGGGTCCGGGAGGAGCGGATTTGGTATTTCAGCTTACGGTGACAAGCGGCGGCAGCCAGGTATACAAAGGAACTGTCACGGTAAGAATTCTGGATAACGGCATTGTCATTGCCGGAGCGCCCGAAGGGGTTCTGGCATTTAAGCCGGTCACAACTGTGCAAATGGGCATAATGGTCGGCAACAACGGAAAACTGATCCGTCTGGATGCAGTGGATCCCGCGTCCATCACAGACAGCCGGAACAGACCGGAAAGTATGATTTACGGACTGATCCGAATGGAGATCAAAACTGCCAAATCCGGCGATACGGTTCCGGTCACCCTGTACCTGAACAATGCTGTGGCAGACGGATACAAATGGTACAAATACAGTGAGAAGAACGGATGGAGTGATTTCAGCGCCAATACGGTCATCAGTGCGGATCGGAAGCAGATCACCCTGACCCTTGCGGATGGCGGAGCGGGCGACAGTGACGGTCTGGTCAACGGCATTATTGCGGATCCTTCCGGACTTGGCAAACCCTCTTCCGGCACTTCCCAAAGCAGCGGAGGGGCAGGCGATGATGGAGGCTGCTTTGTCCGTTCAGCCTGTTCCAGTCTGCCGGATGTTTTGATCGGGGTCTGGAAACACCTTGTATCCGGATTGTCCGGAAATCCGTCAGGGCAGAAATAAGATTTTTGTTTCAGAAAAATTGTTCCATGAAACCGGGTTGTTCAAAAAAAACCGGTTTCTGTTTTAATGGACTTGGGAGTTACGCAGTTGCTTAAAAAAATTCCCCTTAATAAATAAACCCTAAGGGTTTTGAAAACCCTTAGGGTTTTTCAGTCAACTGCGTAACTCCTGGGGCAGTCAAACAGGTTTTGGACATTTTGAGGAATCCAAACGGAAAGTTTGGGAATCTGCCAAACTTTCCATTTGGCACTCCGGTGCAGTTTTTTTTGAATGTGAAAGAATTCTTGGTTATACCGATTCAACTTTGGTTTTTTATGGCACAAAATTTGCTTACGTCATTCCGGCGAAAGCCGGAATCCAGTTTTTTCAGTCTCTTCTGATTTCTGTTTAATATCCGGATTCCGGCTTTCGCCGGAATGACGGAAAAACCAAAATTGGATCAGTATATACCGATTCCCCATTGAAAAAATACTTTGTTCAGAACCTCAACTCAAGGCAGGGAAGACAGTTGTTTCCCCGCATCTGCAGATTTGACCCGGTGTCAGAAGTCTCTGTGATCTCTGTGGGAAATTCCGGCAGGATATCCGCTGTCCCTAAATGAATGAGGCAATGTGTCTGGGTTGTGTTCCTGCCGTGTCATCCTGTTTCAATGGCAGACTGACAATGAATTTTGTGCCTTTTCCCGGCTCTGATTCGACCCGCATCGCTCCTTTGTGATTGTTGGTGATGATGAAATAGGAAATGGAAAGCCCCAGTCCGGTTCCGCATTCTGCCGGTTTTGTGGTGAAAAAAGGTTCAAACACACGGCGTTGCGTGTTTTCATCCATTCCGGGACCGCTGTCTTCCACTTCCATGATTGCAGCATCCTCTTTTCGGTACAGACGCAGAATGATTCTGGGAGGAACACAGACAGATTCTTCTTTTTGGAAGCGCTGAGGAAACATGGCCTGGGCAGCATTGCGGAGCAGATTGAGCACCACCTGCTCGATTTCGGTGGCCATGCACATCACTTCCGGCAGTTGCGGATCAATTTCCCGTATCACTTCAATGTTGCGAAAATCGTATTTTTTTGCCAGATCATAATCGTGAGAGGCCAGATCCACAGTTTTATCCACCAGTTCGGCCAGATTCTCAGGACTCATCAGGGATCCGCTTCCCCGGCTGAACCGAAGCATATTGTCCACAATCTTTGCTGCGCGTTCCCCGGATTTTCGGATTCCCTCCAGAAACTGGAAAATATGCCGCCGCTCCAGGTAACTGCGGATGGTATTCAGATCAGTTCCGCAGGCATTGGCTGTTTCAGTGTTCGCGGACAGCAGAGGTGAAATTCTGCGCTGTATGTTCTGAACACCCTGGAGAATTCCGCCCAGAGGATTGTTAATCTCATGTGCCATGCCTGCTGCCAGTCCGCCCACACTGATCATTTTTTCAGACTGTATAATCATCTCTTCCATGCGGATTTTTTTGGTGATATCATCAATCCGGACAACGCTTCCCTCTGCACCGTCTGAAGCCAGCGGATAAACAATGACATCAAAAAAACACTTTTCCCCTTTTTTTTCCCACATCAGTCTTTCCAAGCCGCAGGTTTTGTTTTCCCGGATCGCGATCTCAATTTTTTTCCTTTCTTCGGAACAGAAGGGGAGGATTTCCGCAAGCCGCCTTCCCACAGCATCCGCAGCCGCTATCCCTGTAAATCTTTCTGATTCCGGATTCCACAACATCACCCGGCCTTCCCTGTCAATGCCGATGATTTGGGAAGGCATGGAACGCACAATTCTGTCCAGCAGATTTCTCAGTCTCTGCATTTCCTCTGCAGCCTGTTTCTGCTGGAGATTCCGATATGCGATCTGGGACATCAGATTGGCAATCAGAAACAGGGCCTGACTGATTTGGATGAACTGTTCCTGAGACATGACAGGCACTTCTTCCAGTGCCTTCCGGAATTCTTCTTCATTCGCTCCGATTTCACGGGCATACTGCATCATTTTTTCCATATCCAGATACTCATTGCGAACCTGACCGATCAGCCAGTTGCCAATATGCTGATCGCCCGCGCTGATGCTTGCCCCGCCATCCCACAGCCCCCCGCTCAGGCAGGGGCGGATCACCGGGCCTGAAGGATTGTACCTGCCGATGACTGCGTCCGAGTGCATGCAGTTGATTCTGCCTTTTTCTGTTTTCCGGATAATATCCCGGCACAGACGGCAGAAACTGCTCGGTTTGGTAAGGGGTTTTCCCTGGGGGGTGGTGATAAGGGAGGCCACACCCGCGGCTTTGGCAAAGGCATCCTGAATTTTCTGTATTTCCTCCATGTCAAACAGATTGGAGAAACAGAGCCGTTCCTCTGCGCGGGACAAAAATTTTTCCGGACATTCCCGAACCTCCGCAGCCGATATTTCCTCATCCCTCAGCAGTCTTTCGATTTCTGCAACCCGCTCACGGAGCATGTTGCGTTCACTGATGAGATTATCCCTGTTTTTGTAATGATTTATGCTCAAAACAGTTTCCTTTCAGCAGTCCTGATCCGGCAGAATGTCAATGGACAGCACGGTTATTGCCTCATTTTCAAATTTCCACCGGATATCTGTGTCAAATATCCTTGTGCCGAAAATATTTTTTTTGGGATTGCGGGAATAGTAGGCCGGTCTGGGATCGGTTCCAAGCATTTGGCAAATCAGGCTGCGAAAACCGCCAATGCCTTCCTGCTCTTTTCTCATGCAGGTCTCCAAAGCTGCATCAGAAAATGTCACCGGAAGTTTCCGGGGCGGATCAGCGGCAAATCCGGCCTGTGCGTGCGGAATGCTGTCCGCATAGGGCAGATAGGGCTTGATGTCCAGCACCGGCGTTCCGTCCAGCAGATCAGTGCCTTTGAGAAAAAGTCTTGTTTTTCCCTCATCCCTGCTTATTTTTTCCAGTCTGACAGAGGAAATTCCGATGGGAGAGGGCCGGAATCCGGAACGCGTGGCAAAAACACCGATCCGGGTATTGCCGCCCAGCCGGGGAGGACGCACAGCAGGTCTCCATTTTTCCCTGCTTTTGTCCAAAGAGGCATGAAAAACAAAGACAATCCAGATATGGGAAAAATCCTCAAGTCCTCTGAATGCCTCTTCCCGGTCATAGGGAGGATAAATTTCCAGCACGGCCCCGGCTTCGGAAACCAGTCCGGATTGGCGGGGAATGCCGAATTTTTCTTTGAAGCAGGAGCGGACAATGCCTATGGGTTCAAAGGTGAAAACCGGTTTTTCATCTGCATTTTTATTCATTGGTGAACGTCCGGGTATTGGGCAAAGTTTCAAAAAAGTCTTTCAGACACTCTTTTAGCATATTTTCTGTGAATGATGCAATGAATATACTTTCTGAAAATGTTTCAGAAAATGAATCTCTCCAATATCCACTCTCTGTAAAAAAACTCTTGTGTTAAGGATGCAATTTGCGTAAACCATTTCTTCCAAACCCGGTCAGCAGAACCGGTTTGAAAACTGAATACGGAGAAAGATGAATGCACTACGAGGGAAACATTATCAGACCGCCCAGTGAGGCATACAGTATTTTATTACAGGCAACCGTGGGATGTTCCCACAACAAATGCACCTTTTGCGGAGCCTACAAAGGCGAGCGGTTTAAAATCAAATCCGATGACATTATCATGGAAGACATCGCGTATGCGGCAAAGCATTGGCCGGATGTGCGCCGGGTGTTTATCTGTGACGGGGATGCTTTGATTATTCCCCACAAACGGCTGCTCGGCATTGTTCAGGAAATCCGGAGGCAGATGCCCTGGGTCACAAGGGTGGGACTGTATGCCAATACCAAAGGCATTGATCTGAAAACGCCGGAGCAGTTGGGGGAACTTGCGGAAAACGGTATTGCCATTGCGTATATGGGACTGGAAACCGGAGATGACGAAACCCTGAAGAATGTGCGCAAGGGAGCGGATGCGGACAAAATGATCCGCATGGGCCGCAAAATCCGGGAAGCGGGAATAAAACTGTCCGTAACAGTTCTGCTGGGAATTGCGGGAAAAGAGCGTTCTGAGATTCATGCACGGGAGACAGGGCGGGTTCTTTCCGCGATTGATCCGGAATATGTGGGCGCGCTGAGCCTGATGCTCATTCCCGGAACCCCGATGTATGAGGATTATGTTTCCGGGAAATTTCAACTCATTGAACCTGATGACATG